>NZ_JBLWFH010000016.1:0-66252 GCF_050306235.1 Glaciecola sp. 1036
CTTAAGCGGTCTTTTTCAAGTCCCTCTCAAGCGGGATGCGTATACTACGCGAATCCAATTTCCTGTCAACCTTTTTTTGCAAATTTATTTCATCTTTTTGCTTTTGATTAACAGCCCTTAAATTTTATTCAAAACGCCTAAAATAAAAGGGCGTAATGCTAGGCTGATAAAACCTAAGTAGTGTATTATCAGCCTAGCATTACGTTGCTGCCTGAGCCTTGACCCCGACAGCGAGCGCGCATTCTACAGACAAAGTTTTCCAACGCAACCTTTTTATTGTAAAAAAAGTGAAATATTTGACTGTTCGATTGAAAAACGTTCAAAATCTCAGTTTATGCAACACTAATTAAATATGAGCTCCATAATTTTCATAGGATGTTTACAAATGGCTATAGAAGTATACAAAGCAATATCCCCCTCATTCGACGAATCAGTATATATACACAATAGTGCTGTTATTGTAGGTGATGTTGAGCTCGACCATGATGCGAGTATATGGCCATTAGTTGCAGCGAGGGGCGATGTTAATTATATACGGATTGGTAAACGCTCTAATATACAAGACGGTACCGTTTTACATGTCACTAGGAAATCTGACTTAAATCCAGATGGTTTTCCTCTTATTATTGGGGATGATGTTACTGTGGGACATAAATGTATGTTGCATGGCTGTCAGTTAGGAAACAGAATTCTTGTTGGAATGGGCGCCATAGTAATGGATGGCGCTGTTGTAGAAGATGACGTGTTCATTGGGGCTGGGGCTTTAGTTGCCCCAAATAAAGTTTTAGAAAGTGGATTTTTATATGTTGGCAATCCAGCTGTAAAAAAGAGACCGCTAAAACAAAAGGAAATCGCGTTCTTGAAACAATCTGCTAAAAACTATGTTGTGTTAAAAGACGAATACTTAGCCATGGATAATGCCTGAGTAAGTAAAACTCAAAGAATTTAAAATATAATTATCTAACTTTACAATAGGCAAAGGATTTCTTAAGGTTGAAGAATATTTTACGTTTCTTTTTTCGTCGTCAAGATAAAGGATTCTTTATATAGGGAAATATTTATGTTGGGATTTAGCAGATGCCTGATGTTAGCATCCGCATTTTTGTGGTCAATCGTGAGTCACGCAGAAGAAAATGAAGCAGAACTTTTATTTGACCATTTTGCTCCTGCCCTCGTCCAAATAAAATCGATTAACAATGAATCGAATCAAAAATCATCAATTGGCACTGGCTTTTTTGTTGAAGATAGTGGATACCTTGTCACCAACTATCATGTAGTCGCAAGTGCAGTGCAGTCTCCTGAGCAATATAGCCTAGAGTACATTGACCATGATGAACAAACCCACGAAGCGACCTTAATAGATGTTGATATTGTAAATGATTTAGCAATTTTATACTCAACACAGAAACCAAGTGTTTATTTTTCTTTGGGTTCAAAAGCACCAGCAAAAGGGGCTGATGTCTATTCTCTCGGTAATCCACATGATCTAGGAATGATAGTGGTGCCTGGCACTTATAACGGAATAAAGAGTAAAAGTTACTATGAAAGAGTTAATTTAACTGGCTCCCTTAACCCCGGCATGTCAGGAGGACCTACAGTTAGCACTGAAGGACAAGTTATTGGTGTAAATGTATCTACTGCGGGAAATCAGCTTAGTTTTTTAGTACCCATTGAAAAACTTACCAAACTCTTCGCTGACGCGTTACAACTGAAGAATAATGATATTCAAAATAAAACTCTCATTGCGCGTATTCAACAACAACTTTTCGACAATCAAACTGATTTCATTTCTCGTTTACACTCATCTGAGTGGTCTTTTCATCAAGTGGGAGAAGTATCTATCCCCAAAGAAATGGGAGATATAATGCACTGTTGGGGTGACAGCAATAAAGATCAGGAAAAAACACAATTTATTATTGCTACCACTAATTGTTCATTAGAATCCAATGTTTACATTTATGACAATTTCCGTACAGGTTCTGCAAAAGTTTCTTTTCGATGGATTCAAAGTGAAAAATTAAATGCGTTGCAACTGGCAAATGTGTTTGAAAATAATTTAAAAAGTAGCTTTTTCAACATGTCAGCAGGAAAAGACGATGTCAGCAGTTATCACTGCCAAGAGAGCATTTTTGCAAATAATAACAACAACACTGCAAAAGGTGTCAGTTGCATTCGCGCCTATCGAAAATTTCACAGTCTTTTTGACGTAAAGTTTTCTACCATATTGTTACAGGACACAAAACAAACCTTAGTCGCTGAATACGCGCTTAATGGCGTTTCCCAAGATATGGCCAATATGTTTTTCAAAAAATTTGTGGATAGCATTAAATGGAATTAGTCATTGAATTTATTTCTCGGAATAAGAAAGTACAGCAGTTTGAAAAATGCAGTGGAAATCCAATATCAATAGGTCGAGCTTATAATAACGACATCATCATTCAAGATGAACATGTTTGTCCGCAACACGCTGAAATTTATCAGGATGAATCGGGAGAACTGTTTTTAATCAACAATGATTCTGTCAATGGTATTAAGGATTATAAAGGTAAGGAAATAGCTTCCCGCCATCCAGTCAAGGTTGGAGATATATTTCAACTTGGAAAACAATTCATTCGAATCCTTGACACATCTAGTGCAGTAGAGCCAACTAAAAAGCTACATCTACTTGAAAGTTTCTCGACCAAAATCAATCACTGGTATTTTTCTGCTGTGGCATTGCTTGTATTTTTCGCCGTAAACACTGCAATGACCTATTTTAACACCACCAGTAAAATCATATGGTCACAGATTTTTCTAGACGGATTCTTTGGGATTACTGCAGTAATTTTTATTAGTTTTTTGATTGGTTTATTCGCCAAAATATTTAAAAAAGAAGTGAAGCTTTTCACCATCCTAAACTTTGTTGTGTTTTGCGTACTGTCAATTGAATTATTACAAGCAATTGGGGCAGTGCTGATTTTCAATTGGGGCCAAACAAGTACATTGCAATTTGGTGATACTCTAATAAATTTATCTTTAATGTTGTTATTTCTTTGGGGTACTTTTTACCTAGCCTCGAGTATGAGATATCGCACCATTAGCATTGCTTCAGCCTCGCTCGTTCTTCTAATATTAGGGTTTCAAATTATAAGTTCTATCGATACTGACGAAGTCGTTTTGTATCCTCAAATTTCGCCGACAGTATTACCAGAATACTTTTTATTTGCTGAACCGCAAAGCATAGATAGCTATACTGAAAACACTGATTCGCTATTCTCGGAAGCGCAGAAAGAAGCTGAAAGACGAAACGCTGAATCAGAGAAATAAAAGCTAAAGATCAGATCTTAGTTGGGCTAAGACGGGATTCACATCGGGTCGTTTGCCAAACCACAAATAAAAGCTCTCGGCGGCTTGTCCAACTAACATACCAAGTCCATCTATGCATTTTTCGACTTGGTTTGACCCCGCCAGTGTCATAAATGCCGTCGGTTCATTTAAATAAACCATGTCATAACAGGTTGAACATTGGGTAAATATGTCCGAAGAAATTTCAGGTACCTGCTCGGTTAAACTAAGCGATGTTGCATTTATTATCAGATCATATCCGGAAGCTTGCTCAAATAATCTTATTGGCTGAACAGCATATTGCTGAACTAAGTTTACCAACTCTTGTGCTCGCTCTTGTGTTCGATTGTAAATTTCAATACTTGCGACACCACTATCTACAAGCGCAGGCAAAGCACCTTTTGATGCACCACCAGCTCCAATGACTAAAACTCGACTACCTTGAAGCTGCACGTCATGGCGAATCAAATCATCCACCAGCCCCTTTCCATCAGTGTTATCTCCAATCAAAGTGCCATCTTTTGCGATGAGCGTATTAACTGCGCCAGCTCGTTGAGCTTGGGAGTTCAATTTATCTGCCATCGGAAAGGCTCTTTCTTTGAAAGGCAAAGTGACATTTGCGCCCACCGAATTTGGGTTACTGAAAAATCCTTTAACTTGTTGCTCAAAATCAGCGACTTCTGGACAAGACTTGGTGTAATCAAACGCAAAGTCAAACTGTTTAGCAAAAGCTTGATGAATAAGGGGAGATTTACTTTGTTTTATGGGATTACCGAAAACACAAGCGGCAAATGTCATGTTAGGTCCAGTGCAATATTAAGTGACCTAAGTGTAAAACAAAAACAAGCATAAAAAAAAGCCCCGGCATTTCTGCTCGGGGCTATATAGCACAGTTGTGGTAAAGAAATTAGAATTTGTAGCCTACAGATAAAGTGTAAACCCAAGGATTAATTTCCACAGTTTCAACAGAACCTAAGTCAGCTCCATTTACTTTGAAAGAGGCTTCAGTTTCAATATCGATATAACGAACAGAACCGTTAATATAAATGCCTTCAGATACTTCATAGTCAGCACCTACTTGGAATGACCATCCGAAAGATGCATCTAAATCAAGATCTGAAACAGTTGCTTCTGCTGCATCTTCAATTACACCTACAGTGCCATCATTAAATTCTTCGTCGAAGAAGATAGTGTAGTTTAAACCAACACCAGCATAGGGTTGGAATTTTGCACTAGGATCTGCGAAGTAGTAGTTTACTGTCACTGTTGGTGGTAAATGCTTAGTTGAGCCTAGCTCTGCTGCACCGCCCAAAATATCAATGTCATGGCTAAATGGCGTAGCTGCTAAAACTTCTACATTGATGTTGTCGGTGAAGAAATACGCGATGTTTAAACCTAATTGAGTATTGTTGTCTACATCAACACCACCGACGGTCGCGCCACCAAGGGCGAAATCTGCGCCGCCAACTAGAATATTTGAACTGCTTGCATCTGGTGCAACTGTTGTTAAACCTGCTCGGACTAACCAATCGCCTTTTTCATAAGCAAAGGCATTTGATGTTAAGCCTAAGGCGCCAATTACTGCTACGGTTAATAAAGTTTTTTTCATGTGTTTTTTGCTCCTAAATTATGGGAGCGATAATACATGTCTAAAAACTATAAACTTTGATCTAGATTAACCTTTGAAAAATCATGCAGTTATCAGGCATTTATTCGTTGATCCAAATCAAGCTTTAGGCCTGATAAAGCTATTTTAGCCAATCTATGGGTTGCAAATATTTGTAAAGCTCTGCTTCTGGACTATCTGGGTTAGGGTGATAATCGTATTCCCATCTCGCCATCGGAGGCATCGACATCAGAATGGACTCTGTTCTTCCCCCAGTTTGCAGACCAAATAAGGTGCCTCTATCATACACAAGATTGAATTCGACATATCGTCCTCTGCGGTAGAGTTGAAAATCCCTTTCTCGTTGGGTAAATGAATTTGCTTTACGTTTTTCCATGATTGGGACATAGGCTTCAAGATATCCATCGCCTACCGCCTGCATGAATTCAAAGCAGGTATCAAAGTCCCAAAAATTTAGATCATCGAAAAATAGGCCACCAACACCTCTGGTTTCGTCTCGGTGCTTCAGATAAAAATATTCATCACACCACTTTTTATAGTTAGCGTAAACTTCTTCACCGAAAGGCTCACATAAGTTGGCTGCAACTTGGTGCCAATGTTTAGCATCGTCTTTAAATAAATAGGTTGGCGTAAGGTCAAATCCACCGCCAAACCACCAAATAGCTGGCTCACCTTCTTTCTCAGCAATAAAAAATCTTACGTTGGCATGGGACGTAGGAATATATGGATTATGCGGATGAATCACCAAGGAAACACCCATAGCCTGAAAACGTCGCCCGGCTAATTCGGGACGAGCGGCGGTGGCTGAAGCCGGCATTTGATGTCCAAACACATGAGAAAAGTTAACGCCACCTTGCTCTATTACGCCACCATTTCTTAATACACGAGAACGACCACCGCCACCTTCTTCTCTGTCCCATTTATCTTCTTTGAAATCGCCCTTACCATCAACCAATGACAGGGTTTGGCATATATTATCCTGAAGACCTAGCAAATAGTCTTTGACCGTTTGCACTTGTTCTGACGTAACTGGAGATAGTTTCATTATCGAATTGTGTCCATTGTAACTGCGTTAATAATTGTACTTGGCTTTTGTTGGTTTCCCAAATCACCTTCGAGCAATCTGACTCGCTCGCCGAAATATGCTTTGACCATCTCTTTTGACGTAGCTGGTGTTTGCCCAGCAGGGTTGGCACTAGTTGAAACCAATGGGCTATTAACGGTTTGGCATAATGTTCTTACCAAAGGATGCTGAGTAACTCTAACCGCCACTAGCGGATTATTTCCGCATATCCAAGCGGGCGTTTTAGCTCCCTTGGGAACAAGATAGGTAAATGGCCCCGGCCATGTCGCTTTAATTTTGTCGAAGTTGCTTGTAGAAAGCTGTTCAAAATCAACGTAACCGTTTAGTTGCTGTATTTCTCCTGCAATTAGAATAACCCCTTTTTCTACAGGACGTTGTTTCAAATCTAGGATTTTTTCCATCGCGGCTTGGTTTTGAGGATCACAGCCCAGGCCGAAAACGGCTTCCGTGGGGTACGCAAATACATCTCCCGCGGCAAATTGCCGACGAAAAAGCGTAGGATCAAGGTGCATATTATTCTCTTTGTTGCTTATGCTTACACTGTGGGTTGATACAAAGATACTGATTATCTTTAGGTAACTTTACCATAACTGAAGCATCACAGTTTTCGCATTTTACACCAACGGGTTCTTGATTTAACACAAATTTGCATTTTGGATAATTGTCACAAGCATAAAAATACTTACCAAACTTGTTTTGTTTCTTCTGAAGCGACCCATCACTGCACTGAGGGCAGCTCACCGCTTGATAATGGTCTTTCTTGTCGTGACTTTTATTGTAAGAAATATAATGGCATTCAGGGAAATTAGTGCAACCGATAAACATCCCATAACGACCTTTTTTAACCGCTAGAGGGCTTTGACATTCAGGGCAATGACTGTCATCCATTACTTTAAGCACCACCACTTCCAATGAAGAAAGGCTGTGCGTATAGTCACATTCAGGATAGGCTGAACAACCAATAAAACTGGATTTGCCTTTATGTTTTATAAGGAAAGGAGACTGGCACTTTGGGCAATCACCATATGCAGCTTGATGGGCTGTATGTTCATAAGAAAACAGCCCGTTATCCTGTTTTGACATTAGTTAATGGAGATAACCTTCTGGCACCTCAAAGAGCAATTCTTCCATTTGTTCATATGCTTTTTCCTTCCCTGGTACATTAAACAGTACCATTAGAACTACCCACTTCAAATCAACAACACAAAACTCTGTGGAATCCAATTCCATAACCCGATCAATCACCATTTCTCTGGTAGAAGAATCCAGAACATTGATGTTTTCAAGGAAAGAAATAAAACCACGGCATTGAGAGTCTAAGCGTAACTGCTCGTTGTAAGTATAAACACGGGTAGATGATGGAAGGATAACAGATGACAAATATGGCGTTTGCTCTGTCTGCTGTAACTCTGAAAGTTTCTCTAACCAATCTAGTGCTTTATAGATTTCATCGTGATGAAAACCCGCACGAATCAATTCGTCAGTTAACTCATCTTGATCAGTTTGAAGATCAGACTCGTGATAAACGAGATTTTCAAACAGATACATGAGGATATCAAACATAATTAGCCCCTCAACTTTACGTAGCCCTCCGCAGTGGAAGCTACTAAACCACGCAACTCATATTCTAATAATTGTGTTAACACATCTACAACTGGTGTGCCAGTGCGTTTAGCAATCAGATCAACTGATGTAGCGCTATCTCCTACACTATCTAACAATGGATCAGTTGCCAAGCTTTGATTGCAACTTTTTTCAATTTTTTTATCAAGCAAATTAAAATCAAAAAAATCCGGTACGTTTTGCATAATATCGGAAGCGGATCGCACTGGAACCGCACCTTCTGTTATTAATATATGAGCTAGCTCGCCATTGGGATTAAACATACTGCACGGAACAGCTAAAATTTCTTTGTTTTGTTCTAGTGCGCATTTGACCGTCACCATGCTGCCACTTTTAATTTTACCTTCTGTGATCAATACAGCACTGGCAAGTCCACTGATCAAACGATTTCTACGGGGAAAATGAAAAGCCTTTGGTTGGCTCCCAGGAAGAAACTCTGAGATCAGCAATCCTTGTTGCTTAATATCCGAATATAACTGACTGTGTCGTTTAGGATAGACAATGTCTATACCACAACCTAAAACACCTATAGTTGGTATCTTGTTGGCTAAACTAGCACGATGACATATTGCATCAACACCAAGCGCTAATCCACTTACGGTAGATAAACCTTTATACAGAGATAACTCAGGCATTAGGCTATTTATTACATCGTAAGCATATTGTGTTGGTGCTCGGGTGCCCACTATGGCCAACATTTTTGAGGTTAATAATTCGAGGTTACCTTCAGCAAAAATCACCAAAGGCGGACTATCCATAGTATAAAATTGTTCTGGATACAATGAAGAATAAATCGGAAGAATGTGTCTATTACTGCCGCTATTTAACCAACTTAGTGCTTGAGATATACGCTTTTCAAGCGGTTGATTTTGCCCTTGAAGCGCCTGAAGTTGAGATTGATTCCAACCCAAATCAACAAGTTTTTTTGGTTTAATATCGATTAATTCATCCAACGAACAACGTAAGTGTTCGCTGGTTTGCAGAATACGCTTGATACCAATACTAGGTAAGGACGCCAAGCGTAGATAGTGTTGCAGTTGTTGCGTATTTCCTTGAGTAACCATAGTCAATCCTTGACATTTATTTACTCTATGGTGCGGCGATTATCTCCCCACCTTTCAAGTGTGTTTCAACCTTAGTAACATAAGCATAGCTACCGTGTTCAAAGGTGTTAAATACTATTAGCTCTCCTACTTTATAAGCAGGCTGCTCAATAGTCTCAGACATACTAAACAAAGAATATAAACTCGCTCTTTCCAATGAATACGTTTGTTCTTCTTTAAACTTAATGTCCGCACCTTTTTCGTATATACCAAACACTGTACCAGGCGATACTTTGCGACCACCTAAATTGATGATAACTATGTCCTGTTTGCCTATAAGGGTTCGGCCAGTGACATTTTCAACCAATTCACCTCTTTGGTGTTCTTTGGCTGGAGTAATAACCAAATCTTTGAACTTCTTCTTATAATCAGGAGCTAATTTGTCACCTTTTCGAGCTTCAGAGTAACTACCTTCTAGTTTTACAAGATGACGACCGTTTTGGGCATCGGCAACCAAACTGGCTTCGCTAATACTCTCCACTTGCAATCCAAGAGATTGCCCTGCACTGTCTTTTACTTCTCGCAGCTTTCTCACTACTTTGTAATCGCTCTGCGAAGCATCAATGTCACGTGTGAGTACAAAATCTTTACTAGCAAACAAAGGTGAATCTGCTCTATCACCCAATAAATTGGGTAGCTGATGGTACTCTTCAATGTCCATTAACTGCCCATCTTTGATAAAGGGCGCTAAGCGTGACCAAGGCAAAATATCAATAGGAACAGGTTTAGAATTGATTTTAACGTCTGGGGTTAAAATGAGATTAGATTTTTCTCTTACCACTTCTAAAACTGGCTGCCCATTTTCGTAACGCAGTTTCAATACATCCCCAGGATATATTAAATGAGGATTTTCAATTTGTGTGTTGTTACGCCATAATTCTGGCCATAGCCACGGCTTATCTAGAAACAAATTCGATATGTCCCAAAGCGTATCGCCCTTTTGAACCACATAAGTTTGTGGTGCATCTGACTTGATGTTTAATACATCAGCAATGGCGCTTTGAATACTCATACAGAGTAGGCAAACTGCGACCGCAGAACTGCATATGAGTTTGACTATTTGCTTTGCCATAGGCTTACCTTTTGTTTTAGACGCTGAAATTCGTTTATCTATGTATCGCTTGTTTGTATAATTAGTTATCGGTTTGAATTCCGTTAAGTTAACCCTATTTACTATAAACAAGAGAAATACGTATCTGCATAGTACCGAAACAGCAGATAGGAAAAGATACATATTCTGCTAAATGCGTATTTAATTAGATACTGACCAAAAGAGTGATTTTATGTCTGTACTTGAAGTTTTAACCTTCCCTGATGAGCGGCTGCGCACTATTGCCGAGCCCGTTAGCGAAGTAAACGATGAAATCCGACAGCTTGTTGACGACATGTTTGAAACCATGAAAGATGAGAAAGGTATAGGTTTGGCCGCAACTCAAGTTAATGTTCACAAGCGCGTGGTAGTGATGGATGTGTCCGAAGAACAAAACGAACCTAGAGTATTTATAAACCCTGAAATTGTAGAAAAAGAAGGCTCTACCATTAGTGAGGAGGGTTGTTTATCTGTACCTGGGAACTATGCCAAGGTCGATCGTGCTGAAAAAGTCAAAGTAACTGCATTAGATAAAGACGGCAATCCGTTTGAACTAGAAGCAGAAGGTCTGTTAGCTATTTGCATTCAGCATGAATTAGACCATCTTAAAGGCAAATTATTTGTAGACTATTTGTCGCCATTAAAGCGTCAACGAATTCGTAAAAAATTAGAAAAAGAAGCAAGGCTAGCAGCTAAAGCTTAGGAAAAAGTGTGAGAATAGTTTTTGCTGGTACCCCAGATTTCGCGGCAGCCCATTTGCAAGCATTATTGGATGCTGAGTTTGAAGTGGTCGCAGTTTATAGTCAGCCGGATCGACCTGCTGGTCGTGGTAAGAAGCTTCAACCTAGTGCGGTAAAACAACTCGCATTAACGCATAATATCCCAGTCGAACAACCCGTAAAATTGTCGTCTGAAGAAGCTCAACAGCAGCTTTCCTCCTACCAGCCTGATTTGATGGTAGTGGTCGCTTACGGGCTACTTCTGCCAAAAGCTGTGTTGGATATCCCAACGAAAGGCTGTCTAAATGTGCATGGCTCTATCTTGCCCAAGTGGCGCGGTGCAGCACCTATTCAACGCGCCATATGGGCCGGTGATGAAGAAACCGGGGTCGCTATTATGCAAATGGATGTTGGTTTAGATACCGGCGATGTCATAAATATTGCCACCTTGCCTATTACACCTGAAGATACAAGCGCCACCTTATATACAAAGTTAGCAGAATTAGGACCGAAAACCCTAACTCACACGTTAGCTAATTTAGATTCTTTTGAGGCTAAGAAACAGGATGATTCCTTGGCCACCTATGCAAAAAAACTCAGTAAAGAAGAAGCTAAATGTGATTGGCAATTATCCGCTGAGCAGATAGAAAGAAATGTTCGCGCTTTTAATCCCTGGCCAGTCGTATGGTTTCCTTTAAATGCGCAACCGGTAAAAGTCTGGCAAGCCGAGGTCGTGTCTGGCAACACAGGAAATCCGGGCGAAGTACTGAGCTTTGATAAAAATGGGTTACAGATTCAATGCTCAGACGGCGTCATCAATATTACTGAGCTTCAGTTACCAAACAAGAAGAGACAACCGGTGTCACAAATCGTTAATGGAAATCCAGATTTACTTAGTCCAGGCGATCTACTCTCTTGAATAAAATAAACACCTCCAATAGAGCCGGTTCATTTAAACCTCATCATAAAGTACAGTTGCGAGCTGACGTTGCTTGGGCATTATATCAAGTTCTCGAATCTGGCAAGTCTTCTCGAGAATTACTTCCCGTCTTGCTACAGCGACATAAAAACGCCAAAGACAAAGGTTGGCTTCAAGAGGTTTTCTTTGGTGCATTGCGTGATCTACCCAAACTACTGTTTTGGACTCAACAGCTCATAGACAAACCGATAAAAGGTGATAATAAAATCATCGAGCACCTTATTATGGTGGGATTGTTTCAACTACACTTCATGCGCACATCTGATCACGCTGCGGTTTCAGAAACTGTAGAAGCCTGTAAAATATTAAAGAAACCTAAATTTGCCGGTTTGGTAAATGCTGTTTTAAGAAATTTCCAGCGTAATAAAATAGCGGAACTTGCTCTACCGTCAGAGCATATGGAACATGGGTTTCCCAAGTGGCTATTGAAAAGACTGCAATCTGACTATCCACAAAATTGGTTGAGTATAGTCCAAGCATCAAACCAAAAAGCCCCTATTTTCCTTCGAATTAATCTGCTTCAAACTACAAAAAAAGATTTTATAAAGGCTCTTAATGCGCAAGATATTGAATTTACAGAATTCGGCGACATTGGTATTCAATTATTATCAGCAGTGAATGTCCCGAGCTTGCCAGGTTTCGAACAAGGTTGGTTCAGTGTACAAGATAAAGCGGCTCAACAATGCGCACATCTTCTGGACGTTCAACCCAATGAAGTTGTTTTGGATTGCTGCGCCGCGCCCGGTGGTAAAACGGCAGCTATATTAGAAGCTTGTCCAACGCTTAAGTCTTTATATGCGTTTGATAACCAAGCCAAAAGATTGGTCACCATGCAGGAAAATTTACAGCGCTTAAACTATGATTTAAGCAATGTTCATATTCTAGAGGCAGATGCGACAAAACTTACACAACAGGCTGATTTGCCTCAGTTTGATAAAATTCTATTAGATGCCCCTTGTTCAGCAAGCGGTATTATTCGTCGCCACCCTGATATCAAATGGTTAAGAAAAGCATCAGATATTTCGACATTAGTTGAATTACAGGCAGAAATTCTTGAACAAGTTTGGCAAAAATTAAAAGATGGCGGTACATTATTGTATGCAACTTGCTCCATTCTACCTCAGGAGAATACTCAGCAAATTGCAAAGTTTCTAGAAAAGCATGACAATGCGGCATTGGTTCCGCTGCATGACAAAGAAACGCGAGAACTTCCTGGTTGGCAAATACTGCCGGGAGAGCAGCAAATGGACGGCTTTTATTATGCCAAAATTAAAAAGCTGCAATAATTATTAACTGAGCATAAGAATGAAAATAATCATCATTGGTGCCGGACAAGTTGGCGGCACTTTGGCAGAAAATCTAGTTGGTGAACAAAACGAAATAACCATAGTAGATTCAGATGCCCAAGTTCTGGAGAACTTGCAAACCCGATTAGATTTACAAGTTGTTTGTGGCATAGGTTCGCATCCCGATATATTAAAAAAGTCAGGAGCCGAAGATGCTGATATGATAATTGCTGTTACTAACAGCGATGAAAGTAATATGATGGCCTGTCAGGTTGCTTACAGTTTATTTAAAACGCCCACCAAAATTGCTCGCGTACGCTCAGAACAATACATTATTTATCAAAGCCAGTTGTACAAACATCAAGATATCCCGGTGGACCATCTGATTGCCCCTGAACAATTGGTAACAGTAGCGATTAAGCGTTTAATCGACTATCCAGGGGCATTACAAGTTGTGGAATTTGCCGAAGGTAAAGCCAGCTTGGTAGCGGTAAAAGCTTACTATGGTGGTTTATTGGTTGGCCACGCTTTATCAGCACTAAAAGAACATATGCCAAACGTTGAAACCCGAGTGGCAGCCATTTATCGTCGCGGACGTCCAATTCGTCCGCTAGGCTCTACTGTAATAGAAGCCGATGATGAAGTATTTTTTATCGCCGATACCAAGCACATTCGTGCGGTCATGAGCGAACTTCAAAAGCTCGAATCCAGTTACAAACGCATTATGATTGCCGGTGGTGGTCTCATAGGAGCGGGTTTAGCTAAACGACTAGAGTCTACCCATAACGTTAAACTGATTGAATTTAATCCTCAACGGGCCGAATATCTCTCAACAATTTTAGATGAGACCATAGTATTTCAAGGGGATGCTAGTGATGCGGCACTATTGAGCGAAGAAAACGTTGAACAAGTTGATGCTTTTATTGCTGTGACCAACGATGACGAAGCTAACATCATGTCTGCTATGTTAGCCAAACGCATGGGCGCGCAAAAAGCCATGGTGTTGATTCAACGAAGTGCTTATGTGGATTTGGTGCAAGGTGGTGACATTGACATTGCTTTTTCTCCTCAGCAAGCCACGATTTCTGCGCTACTTACTCACGTAAGACGAGGCGACATAGTAAACGTTCACTCACTACGAAGAGGCGCAGCAGAAGCTATCGAAGCTATTGCCCATGGCGATGAAACTACTTCTAAAGTGGTCGGGAAACAAATTCAAGACATTAAGTTGCCACCGGGCACTACCATAGGCGCTATCGTAAGAGAAGAGTCTGTTATCATTGCTCACAGCGATACGGTGATAAAAGCTAACGACCACGTAATTTTGTTCTTGGTGGATAAAAAATTCATCCGCGATGTAGAAAAACTCTTCCAACCCAGTGCGTTGTTTTTTGGATAAAAAACCTTTTCTTGTTTGGGTTACTTAACTTCGCCAAAACGTAGGTGAAAATAGTACTAACAAGGAAAAAACTTCCAAACGACCAAATAGCATAGCGACTACCAATAGCCATTTACCAGGATCGGATACTTCCGCGTAAGTGCCAGCAACTGTGCCTAATCCAGGACCTAGGTTGTTTAATGTTGCCGCTGTCGCTGAGAAGGCTGATATATTATCTAAACCAGTCCCAATTAAACCTATCATAATGAAAACAAAGACTATCGCATAGGCAGCAAAGAATCCCCACACCGCCTCGACCACGCGATTTGGCATTGCTCTATCCCCTAACTTAACCGCATAAACAGCTTTTGGGTGAATCAACCTATCGATCTCCCGTTTGCCTTGCAAAAACAGCAACAGCACTCGAATAACTTTTAGTCCCCCGCCAGTTGAACCTGCGCATCCCCCAATAAAGCTAGAGAATATGAGCAATATTGGTAAAAAAGCTGGCCAAGCAGAAAAATTCTCAGTGGCAAAACCTGCTGTGGTACTAATTGAAACAGCTTGAATCAACGCCTGATCTAGCGCCACTTCGGCTGAATCATAAACTTGGTAATTTACTAAAACTAAGAAACAAACAGTAATAAGACCAAATTGTATAGAGAAAAACGAACGACATTCAGGATCTCTAAAATAGTTTCGAATATTTCGTCCGTGAACGGCTGAATAATGTAGGGCAAAATTAAGTGCAGCGATCCATAAAAAGACAACGCATACCAAGTTAACCGCCACACTATCAAAGTAACCCAAACTTGCATCGTAAGTCGAGAAACCACCAATCGCGATAGTTGAGAATGAGTGACATACCGCATCAAACATATTCATGCCTGCCAGCCAGTATGCGACAGAACAAGCGATGGTTAATGAAAGATAAATATACCAAAGGTGTTTTGCTGTATCAGCAATTCGTGGGGTCATCTTTGAATCTTTCACTGGCCCAGGGGTTTCAGCTCTGTATAACTGCATGCCACCAACCCCAAGGATTGGTAAAATCGCTACAGCTAACACAATTATCCCCATACCACCAAGCCACTGGAGTTGTTGACGATAAAACTGAACAGCCTTAGGTAAAAACTCAATTCCCTCGATTACGGTAGCACCTGTAGTGGTCAAGCCTGAAAACGATTCAAATAATGAATCTGTAATCGTCATACTAGGCTGGTTTAGTAAAGCGAAAGGCAGCGCACCGAAACTTGCCAGTACCGTCCAAAACAAGACGACTATGAGAAAACCTTCTTTGGCTCTTAAGTCAGCTCGCACCCGCCGGTTGGGATACCAAAAGAGTAAACCGGTAAATAGTGATAAGAAAAATGCCGTTACGAATGCTAAACCACCCCCGTCTTCATAAATGAGGGAAATTAACGCAGGTGGGAGCATGGTGGCACTAAATAGTGCAACCAAAAGTCCTAGTATTCTTATTATGGCGCGATATTGCAAAACTGCAGGCCTTGATTATTGTTATGTGTTAATAAAATTTTAGATGTAACTGCTAGAGCACACTTTTCATCTAAAACATTAATGCCAATTCTTATTTTCTATTTATAACCTATTGACCAAAAAAGATAAAAAAATTTGTGCAATTATTTTCTTGGAATATGAAAATTTTGTGTTAAATTAGTCTGAATCGGGTCAACAAGAAACCCGTTTTCTACACAGCAAAATAAGAATAAAGGATATCGGCTCAACGCCTTCAGTGATTCATCCCTTTCAATACTTAGATACTTGTTTCAGTTGAAATAGGTAGATTTTTGATGGGCAAATGTTACTTATTCACAAAGTTATCCACAAGCAATGATTCGCTTTCCGAAAAAAATTCTAATAAAATCATAGACTAAAAAATTGAAGCTAGGTAGGCTAAATAATTATGCACAAAAATTCATCTTCCCCTTTAGTCCTAGTTGACGGTTCTTCCTATCTATTTAGAGCTTTCCATGGTTTGCCGCCACTTACTAACTCCAAAGGCAACGATACTGGGGCGATTTATGGCGTAGTCAATATGCTACGAAGCTTAGTTAAAGAATATAATCCCGAATGTATGGCGGTAGTATTTGATGCCAAGGGTAAGACCTTCCGTGATGACATCTATAAAGAATACAAAGCCAATCGCCCACCCATGCCTGACGAGCTAAGAACCCAAATTGAGCCCTTGCATACCATAGTAAAGGCCATGGGATTTCCTCTCATCGTAGAAGATGGCGTAGAAGCAGATGACGTTATAGGAACCCTTGCCCGTCAAGCCAGTGAACAAGGTAGAGCGTGCGTTATCAGTACGGGCGACAAGGACATGGCCCAATTGGTTGACGAGCATGTAACCTTGATCAACACCATGACTAAAACCACTATGGATAAACAGGGTGTTGTTGAAAAGTTTGGTATTCCAGCGGAATTGATTATCGACTTCTTAGCCTTAAAGGGCGATAAAGTTGACAACATTCCTGGTGTACCAGGCGTTGGCGATAAAAGCGCAATCGCTATGCTTAATGGCATAGGCGGTGTAAAAGCTATTTATGACAATCTAGAAAAAATAGCCGAATTAGATTTTCGCGGCGCGAAAACTATGGCTAACAAGATGGCTGAATATAAAGAGCAAGCGCTACTTTCTTATGAACTGGCTACTATAAAAACCGACTTATCTTTAGAATATAAGCCTGATTCTTTGCAAATGCAGGAAATGGATCGGGCAACATTAAAGGAATTATTCACCGAACTGGAATTTAAAAAATGGCTTGCTGAAGTCAGCGGTGAAGAAAAAGACTATATTGAAGAAGCTATAGGTTCAAAATCTGAATCTTCGTCTTCAACTACATCCGTCGATAGTGATTTCGACCTTTCTGCCTACAAAATTATTTTTGAGACATCCGAATTAGATGAACTGATCAGCAAATTAGAAAAAGCTGAAATCTACGCCATTGATACTGAAACTACCAGTTTAGATTATATGGAAGCAGAAATTGTCGGACTTTCCTTTGCTTTGTCGGATAACGATGCATACTACATTCCTGTGGCGCACGATTATCCAGACGCACCGGATCAGTTAGAGCGCGATCAAGTGTTGGCGAAATTGAAACCTCTTTTAGAAGATAAAAATGCGAAAAAAGTTGGTCAACACATAAAGTATGATCAAAACGTACTTGCCAACTATGATATCGAATTACAAGGTGTTATTTGCGATACCATGTTGGCGTCTTATGTATTAAACAGTGTCGCCACCCGTCACGATATGGACAGTTTGGCATTGAAATATCTCGGACATAAGTGTGTCAGTTTTGAAGAAATAGCGGGTAAAGGTGCAAAACAACTGACTTTTAATCAGCTAGATATTGAAACTTCCGGCCAGTACGCTGCCGAAGACGCTGATGTGACGTTAAGATTGTATAACAAACTATCAGCGTTATTAGCTGAACAAGACGGACTAACTGAAGTGTTAAATGACATTGAAGTTCCGCTTTCAAGTATATTGGCTAAGATGGAGCAAAGAGGTGTCTTAATTGACTCTCAAATGTTATCTCAACAAAGTCAAGATTTAGCTAAGCGCATAGTGTCGTTAGAAGAGCAAGTGCATGAACTCGCGGGGGAACCCTTTAATCTGGGGTCAACTAAACAATTGCAGCACATTCTATTTGAAAAAATGGAACTTCCTGTAATCAAGAAAACGCCAAAAGGCGCCCCTTCTACTTCGGAAGATGTGTTACAAGAATTGGCCAATGACTATGAACTACCAGCGTTGATAACCCAATATCGTGGCCTGACAAAACTTAAAAACACCTACACCGATAAGCTGCCCAAGATGATTAATCATCGTACTCATAGAGTACATACCTCTTATCATCAAGCGGTTGCCGCTACCGGGCGGTTATCGTCTAGCGATCCTAATTTGCAAAATATTCCTATTCGAACCCAAGAAGGGCGTCAAGTACGGCAAGCTTTTGTACCCAGAGAAGGCTGTAAAATTGTTGCCGCCGACTATAGCCAAATTGAACTTCGAATTATGGCGCATTTAAGCAAAGACCAAGGTTTATTGAATGCGTTTAAAGAAGGTAAAGACATTCACAGTGCCACCGCATCTGAAATATTTGGCACAGCTGTCGATGATGTAACTACAAATCAAAGGCGCAGCGCTAAAGCAATTAATTTCGGGCTAATATATGGCATGAGCGCGTTTGGTTTATCCAAGCAACTACATATATCTAGACAAGATGCCCAAACCTATATGGATAAGTATTTTGAGCGATATCCCGGCGTACTAGCTTACATGGAAGCAACCCGTGAAGGTGTAAAAAAGACGGGTTATGTTAGTACAGTCTTTGGACGGCGTTTATACCTGCCTGATATAAATGCGAGTAATGGCGCTCGCCGCAAAGGAGCAGAAAGAGCAGCTATCAATGCGCCAATGCAAGGTACAGCTGCAGATATTATTAAAAAGGCCATGATTGAAGTGTCTAATTGGATAAGCCAATTGGATGATCAAGAAGATATCAGCATGATCATGCAGGTACACGATGAATTGGTGTTTGAAATTAAAGAAGACAAACTCGATACCTTTATACCCAAAATCTGCCAATTGATGGAAAACTGCGTCGAATTGTCAGTGCCTTTAATTGTTGAAGCAGGGGTTGGTGATAACTGGGATCAGGCGCATTAAAAATTTTTTTAAAAAAAATTAAAAAACTTCTGAACTTAATTTAATTGGGAGACTCATAAGCTATGAATGTGTTGTTCTCCCTGAGTGGTTTGCCCCGTTAGTGTGTTACGGGGCTTTCTTTTTTCTAAGCCTCAGGTTTCTCAATCTCCAACCAATTCAGCAAAACATTTTCAGCCTCAGCAAGCCCAACGCCCGTTAAAGAAGAAAATGCATGCACCTTTATGTTTCCTTGAAAGGCTAATGAAGCTTCTCTAACCATCAATGTTTGCGCTTTACGTTTACCCGATTTGAGTTTGTCTGCCTTGGTCAACAGTATCAGCACAGGTAAGTTAGCATCCACTGCCCAATAAATTAAGTCCTGATCAAGATCTTTCAACGGGTGCCGAATGTCCATCAGCACCACTAAGCCACTTAAGCATTCACGCTTTTGAAGATACTCTCCTAATGACTTTTGCCATTTTTTCTTCATTTCAATTGGCACTTTTGCAAAACCGTAGCCGGGTAAATCCACTAAACGCCGAGTTTCATCCAACTCGAAAATGTTGATTAATTGAGTTCGGCCTGGAGTTTTACTGGTTCTAGCAAGGGCTTTTTGTCTTGTTAATTTATTTAACGCACTGGATTTTCCAGCATTGGAACGGCCAGCAAAGGCAATTTCTTTTCCCTCAAATGGTTGTAAGTGAGAAATATCCGGTGCGCTTGTAAAAAATTTTGCTTTGGTAAAATATGACATTAATGACTCTGAAACGCTAAAATTCAGCGATTGTTTACAGTTTTTTTGTAGTTTACATGATTTAAATCCATAGTATTAACAAGGAATTGTTTTTTTAACAGTATATTTGTGTAAAATACGCCCCATCTGCCGTTATAAGGTATCGAGATTCGATTCGTAAGAGAGTACATCTATGAAGAAATTATGTTTGCTGTTTGGTTTTGTTTTATTAAGCATGAATGCAATAGCCGCAGAAGGTGATCCTGAAGCAGGTAAAGCAAAGTCAACGACTTGTTTAGCATGTCACAATGCTGATGGTAATAGTACCATTGAAGATAACCCTAAAATTGCGGGCCAGCATGAAGGTTACCTTTTTAAACAGCTTACTGAATTTAAACTGGGCGCAGACACTGGTGGTCAACAAGGCAGAAATAACGCTGTCATGTGGGGCATGGTTGCGACCCTGTCTGAACAAGACTTTAAAGATCTAGCTGCATATTTCTCTTCTCAAGAACTTAAAATCGGTGAAACTCCTGAAGATGTAGTTGATGCTGGTGAAGCTTTATACCGAGGTGGCGATCCAGAGCGAGGCATTACCGCTTGTATCGCATGTCACGGTCCTAGTGGACAAGGTATGAACTTAGCTGGTTTTCCAGTCATTGGCGGCCAACACGCAAAATATACTAAAACCCAACTTGAAATGTTTCGATCAGGACAACGCAATAACGACCTAAACGGCATGATGCGTGACATAGCGGCACGTCTGACCGACGAAGATATTGATGTATTGTCAAAATATTTAGCCGGATTACACTAATCTTTTGAGTTTTTATTGCTGTATAAAAACCCATATTTGATTATTATTTATACAGCAAACGTGTAAAACTTGATAATTAAAATTTTTCTGGGTATAGTAGCAAAATAAGAAAGCGTAATGGATTACCCAAAACGACGTTGTTTGGTTTGTGAATAACAATAAAAAGCTGACTTTACAATAATATACACAAGAAGTGTAAAACGGGAGAGGTGTCATTAGACACTAATTAATATAAGGTGATAGTCTTCGGGTTATCACCTTTTTTCTTGTTTGTTGGAAACCTAGATCCTCAATTAGGTATTCCGTTCTGAATGATTTCATACTTGGATAGAAGATAATGGCTGGTCGCAAGAAGACACGCAAAGTTGGTAAAATTGGCGTTAGCAAAACAGATGCCCCTAGAGTTGTTCAAAAAGACAAAAAGGAAAAACGTCATAAAGGACACAAAGCTGGCTCTCGTCAGCATTTGGCAGAAAACAACAAGAATAAAGAACAATCTGCTGGAAAACTAGATCCAAGAATAGGCAGCAAAAAGCCGATTGATCTTTACAAGCATAAAAACAAAAAACCAGAATCAATGGATGCACCTAAAACACGTTTTTTCTCACCGCAGGAAGAGCTAGATGCGATCGAAAATGACCCAAGATTAGATGCCTTGTTAGAAAAACAAGAAACCAAACGTTTAACCAATGAAGAGCAAACTTACCTTGATAAAACCTTGGCCAGACACCGCAAACTTTGCGATTTGTTGGGCATCGATTTAGAGCAAGAAGACTCTAAGAACGATAAAGAATCTGATCCGTTTTCCGGTCTAGACGCAATTAAACTAGATGACTACGACGACGAAAAATAAAGAGTTTTAACATGCTACAGTGGATATTGGTTGGGCTAGGCGCGCTCATTATTCTTGGATTAGGGATTTATGCTGGCCGTTTGTTGTTTTTACTTAAGGCGCAAAATGATCGCCAACAAGCCGCGCGAAATAAACGCATCGAAACAATAACCAAAAGCATTCAGACCATTGCCTTTGCCATGGAGCAACAACAATGTGATCCTTCAGAAGGAGCTATACGCATTTGTAATTTACTAGAAGCGCTCCCGTTGGATCCTCAGCCCGACTTTGTACAAAAATATCCCGCTATGTTTGCACTCTACGCCGACATTCAACACTTCCCGACGCATGAGGCTCGTCAAGCCTTAAGCAAGGCAGAACGTCGTCAGCAAGATACCCAAAGAGAACAAATAGAAAGTGATTACGAAAGTAAAATTCAACCAGAGTTAGTTGAGTTAAAACAGTTCGATACTAGTAAGCTCTGATAAAGGCGTAATGGTCACGCCTCAAAGTTAGCTGATAGGTACTAGCCCTTTTTGTCTATCTTCAATTGCCTGCTGCAAACTGAATCCACTTTTACGCCAAGCAGCAGCTTCGGCAAAAGTGAAGTTTTCAGATGTCCATTTTGATGCTTCTTTTGGTGTAAACCCTGCTAACTGCCAGTTTTTTGCCGCTTCGGTCGAAAACCCCTGTTTATGCCATGCATTGGCTAGAGATTCAGAAAAACCTGTATTTGACCATACCTCCACTTCAGTTTCAGTTAATGAAGACGAGGTTGAACCACAAGCGGAAATAGCCATCAAAGTAATAAGAATCAATACTGGTTTCATAGTTTTACTGCCTAATTTGAAAATCAATAATAGTAGTTTAACTTATCTAAATCTTTTTGAATCTAATTAAAGTTTTAACAGATGTTTCAAACTAAGCCAGACGATGATGTTTTTGGCCATACATGGATAATCTTCATTACTCGAAACTGTGAATATAACCGATTCGACATCACTTGTTAGAAAGCTAAACTAAAAGACGGGATTTTGCTTTGTTAGGTGATTCTAATCAACCGTGTAATTATCACTTTTGGGTAGTTGCTTGCTTCAATAGATTTCAAAAAATAAAAACGAAACAAAGATTCGATAGCCATATCAGAATTATTTGCATCATAAGACCATTTTTAAGTTAGCTTAGTTGATTGACTTAATAAATTCAGCTCACCTATTTCCAAGTTTCCTTTAACATAAACTTCTTAGGAAATCTGTCTTTTTCAGCAGTAAGACTGGTGTTAAAGACAACTGATTTACAAAAATCATGGTGACGAGATCAAATAGATAGTTTGTCTTTAAGTCAAACAACAAGCCTTCAGCTAACACAACTCCGTTAAGGAATAATTGAAAAAGTAAAGTCGGTCACATCCAATACCTCAATCTTTTCATTTTTATTCCCTGTTTAAGAAAAAACACACTCAATAAATATATGAAAAACGGATAATGGAAACTTCCTCCCCCACTTTCTGCGACAGGGTTAGGGTTAGGAGGAGGTTGCACAGCTTGACCAACAACAATTTGTAATTGAAAAGTCAAAGTCGCTCCTTCATCATCACTAGCATTGATAGTTACAGTATAGGTGCCAGATGTAGCAATACTTCCTTCAATTACACCTTCAGTCCCTGCTGTCATTCCAGGTGGAATGTTTGAGTAGCTGTATGATACGCTTTCGCGATCAGGATCAGCGATATAATCTCTTAAATCACCGATATAAGTTTCGTTAACGTCTAAGTATTGAGTAGCTATAGATACTAATAATTCGGGGGCGTCATTTACATTTACAGGCGTTACCCCAAATGCTATTAGTAATTCAGAATCTAAAAACAAACTCACTAATATGTTATCAGAAGGAATATCAGAAGTATCATCAACAAACATATCTTCATTGGTTAATCTAAAAAATAAAGACTCTTCGTCCCATGTTATTTTTGAATGATTCAGTGACTCGATATTTTCCCCATTTATTTGAAGCTGGAGGCGTTCTTTATCATAGTTGATAAAACTGTCTGCTATATCAATTTCCAACACCGTATCTTGTAGCGCCTCTAAGCTACCAAAATTGAAATTGCTTTTAAATATCATGGGTTTTGTGTTTGTAAACGATGCGACTTTTAAACTTTTCATTTCGTCAATAGTGACGATGATCACCTTGTTATTAGAGGTTACCGCATAAATGTCACTATTAGAAACAGGATCTTCTTCTTGACCGCTTTCATAAAGGGTTTGGGTTTCCATATCAAATAGAAAGGGCTTGCCTCTTGAACCAATGAAATAATTGGTTTCGTTGGTTTTCAATGGATTTGTGAAAATCGAGTTATTATTTTGAATTTGTACTAGTTCCCAATCATTGTTTTCAGATTGTTTCGCGTAATGGAATAAGCGCCCAAAAGTAAAACTTAACTTTTTACCATTATCGTATTCAAATACATTATCAAGTCGACTAGATAATCCATTTTCATTGGGTATGTTCAGGCTTTGCACTAAATCGAGCTGTTCATTATTATCATTGACCTGAAACACCCATAAAAATGAGTTGTCAGAAGACATCGGTGGAGCCGCGTAAATGGCGTCTGAATCTTGTGGCTTTTGATAAGTTAATTCTCGATCTAACGGTATCACTTCGCCTTCAGGAAATAGTTGGTGAGTGTCGCAAGAGGAAATTAAGCCTGAATTATCCATCTCGCAAATAGAATAAGTTACATTACTTTCATTAGCGCTATAATGCATTAGAACAAGCGATGTATCATTTAATAAAAATGAACCTTGAAGGTTTATATTTTGGTTTGCCGGAAACAAATACTCTTGGGAAATATTTAAACCTACTTCGTTATACTCAATTACCAAAATTGATGTATTAAGTGTTTCATTCGAACGGGTTAATAAGTAAGCTCTATTCCCGATGTTACCTACTATTTTATAGTTAGACTGATTAGCCAAAGAAATACTCTGTGGAACTTCCAAAGAGCCTATGTACCCCATAGAATTTGATTCTTGAAAATATTCCCAAATAAAAATAAATACCGTTTCGTCATCAAAATTTCCTTTATGGCCTAATAAAACAAGTCTATTGGTTTCAATGTCAAAAAAGTAGCCTCGTACATTATCGGGTAAATAATCATTCAATATAGACGTAAATTTTGTTTCCAGTTTATTGAGTTGATTACCTTCTGTAATTTGGAATAATTCAAATGTTTCTCCAACCCCTAATATCAAATTATTGTCGACGAAAAGATAATCACTATGACTTATTGTAAGTGGCGTTCCAGATAATTCAATTCTGGTATCCGTCCAATCTATCACTGCGGCATAAAGGTTATCTTCAATTCCTACTATTAATTGTTTATTCAACTGATTTGAAACGTAGAAATTTAAACCTAACGAGTCATTAAGAGTTACTTGTTGGATACTTTTTTGTTGTAGGTCGAGACTAAACAGCTGGCTATTCGAATTATTTGCCACAAACATCGACTGTGTTAAATGATCATATTGCATCATTGCAATGCCAGCATTATTCACAAAGTCAAATTCATCATCAAATTCATAAATATAAGTTCCAATATCAACGATCGAACCGCCAATATTTTCAAATCCTTGAAAGATGTAAGTACCAATTTCGAGGGTACTTCCAATCCACAAAATTTCAGATTCAGAGTCGAATGTGGCAGATTTTGCGTAAACTGTTGGAGTCAACTCTTGCTCAGCAAGTATTGTCAACAAATTAGACTCGGTATTTATTGAAAATGTATAAAAGGATGAAACAGTTAAATTAACATAGAGACCGTCATAAATAGGGATTATTTTGAGGCTAGAAAATGCCGCTGAATATTCCGGGGACAATTGTTGATTGCCTTGATAGTTCAAATTACCGTTCGAATCTATATCCCAGTAAAAAATAAAACTGCCGGATATAATGATCAGCGAATCATCTTGAATTAAAAGTTTACTTTGTCTTTGAGTATCTAGAGCGCTTAGATCTATTGCGTTTTGAAATTCATAGTTTCCGTTAGAAGAAAGTGCGAACCTAATTATTTCATTTGACCTTTTCTGTTGGTTCCACGAAAGGGAAAAAGCTGAATTTGAATTTTCATCCAAGACTAAATTTTGGTCTAGACTGAAACTGGGTGAAATTAATTCTTCTTCAATGATGTAAGCATTCTCTGCCGAACTATAAAAACTTGATAGGAATGATAGGACAAAAAGCCATTTAATTACTACAGATTTCATTTTCTACTTCCATTTAGAAATGTATTATCAAACCAAATTTATAACTTTTAAATGATTCACTCAAGTGAAAAAGCTTTAGTTCGTGACTAATCAATGTACTGTAAAGCACTATCAAGAACATGTACATTATAGATTTATTAGTTCTGGAGAACTAGGGTTAATGGATACTAATTATTTTGCTTGTACTATCCTCTGGATAAAAAAGAGAAATTGAACTGAGCTTGCGGGTTTTTCTGAATACAATTATTAGGTTATCGCAGTGTAAGTTGTTTCTTTATAAAAGACTAATAAGTAAAAATAGAATTCTTATCACATATTTCTGCTGTAATCCTTTTAATCTAACCAATCAAAATAAAGATAAAAGTATTATTAAAAAAATTGAAAATCTCGGCCTTTAGTTCTTCTAAAAGTAGCTGATTCCAACTACCCTCATGTTTTTGCAAAATAAAGCCAAATTTCTATATCCCAACCACATATTACGAAGAGCCATTTTTCCCTCTATATGGATACCCAAAAGCGGTTAAAAACGCTATACTACCGCCCTTTTGAATCCCAAGAATTAAGACAAAACGATAAGCGAATGCAAAACACCGAGCAAAAGTACGATTTGAATACCTTTCAGGGACTAATTTTAGCCTTGCAAGATTACTGGGCACAACAAGGTTGTGTGATCATTCAACCGCTTGATATGGAAGTAGGCGCAGGTACTTTCCACCCTATGACATTTCTACGTTCACTTGGCCCAGAGCCAATGAACAGTGCCTATGTTCAACCATGCCGCCGACCTACTGATGGACGTTATGGTGAAAACCCGAATCGCTTACAACATTATTATCAATTTCAGGTGATGCTCAAACCGTCTCCTGACAACATACAAGAGTTGTACTTAGGTTCTCTTAAAATGTTAGGTTTTGACCCTTTAGTTCACGATATTCGCTTTGTAGAAGATAACTGGGAGTCTCCTACCCTTGGTGCTTGGGGCCTAGGTTGGGAAGTTTGGTTAAACGGCATGGAAGTCACCCAGTTTACCTATTTCCAACAAGTAGGTGGCTTGGAGTGTAAGCCTGTTACCGGCGAAATTACTTATGGCCTAGAACGTTTAGCCATGTACATGCAAGGTGTGGACAGCATTTACGATTTGGTATGGACTCAAGGTCCTTTTGGCACAGTGACTTACGGCGATGTGTTCTTACAAAATGAAAAAGAGCAATCTGCCTATAATTTTGAATATGCCGATGTGGATTTTCTGTTCGAGAGTTTTGATCAGTTTGAAAAAGCTTGTCAGCAACTTATTGAAGCTGAACTGCCCTTACCTGCTTATGAGCAAGTAATGAAAGCCTCTCACGTATTTAACCTGTTAGATGCCCGTCATGCTATCTCGGTAACCGAACGCCAGGGCTACATACTGCGCGTGCGTGCACTCGCCAAAGCTTGTGCAGAGATGTACTACGCCTCGAGAGAAAGCCTAGGATTCCCACTTTGTAATGGAGATAACCAATAGATGTCTGTGCAACACCAAAATCTACTAATCGAACTGGGTACCGAAGAATTACCACCAAAAAGCCTTAAAAAGCTTTCTGATAGTTTTGCGCAAAACGTAAACGACGAAATTAATAAATTAGGTTTCAACTTTGATGGCTTTACCACCTACGGCACGCCTCGTCGATTAGGTGTTTTATTACATACTGTCGAACGCGTACAAGCAGACAAGATCGTTGAAAAGCGCGGCCCAGCAGTAGCAGCAGCATTCGACGCCGATGGTAATCCAACCAAAGCAGCTCAAGGTTGGGCTAGATCAAACGGTATTGAAGTGGCTGACGCTGAGCGCCTGACGACTGACAAAGGTGAATGGTTATTACACAAAGCTAAAGTCGCTGGTCAGTCGCTAGATAGTGAGCTCACTGCCGCATTAGAGCGCGCAATTAAACAATTGCCGATTCCTAAGCCAATGCGCTGGGGAAGCTCAGATGCTGAATTTATTCGTCCAGTTCACACTATTTGTGCACTCTATGGCGACGAAGTGTTAGACGTTGAATTGTTTGGCATAAAAGCATCAAATCAAGCCTCTGGCCATAGATTCCACGGTGATCATCGCTTTACCCTTACTCACGCTGATAAATACGCTGAACAAATGAAAGCTCAGTATGTGTTAGTGGATTATGCTAGCCGCGCAGACGCAATTAAACAGCAGTTAGAAGCGAAAGCAGCTGAGTTAGGACTGACTGCAGATTTTGATCAAGACCTACTAGAAGAGATTTCCTCATTAGTTGAGTGGCCAGTAGTCTTGCAAGCGGAATTCGAACAAGAGTTTCTTGCTGTGCCTAAAGAAGCGCTTATTTACACCATGAAAGACGATCAAAAATACGTGCCTTTGTTGACCGCTGACGGTGAGCTAAGTAGCAAGTTCTTGTTCGTATCTAACATTGAGAGTAAAGACGCTTCCCAAGTCATTTCCGGTAATGAAAAAGTAATACGCCCTCGTTTGTCCGATGCGCGTTTCTTCTTTGAAACTGACCAAAAAACCACTTTGGAACATAAAGCGGAAAAACTTAACAGTATCTTGTTCCAGAAAGAACTTGGCACTATTGCTGAGAAATCTGATCGTGTTGCACAAATCACTCAAATTATCGGACAGTCTTTGTCACTGGACAAACAAACCTTAGAGTTCGCAGCTCGTGCGGCTAAACTGGCTAAAGCTGATTTGGTCTCGAATATGGTTATGGAGTTTACTTCAGTACAAGGTGTGATGGGCTATTATTATGCCCTGCATGACAACGAACCTTACGCCGTTGCTCAAGCGATTAAAGAACAGTATTTACCGCGTTTTGCCAATGATGAACTCCCCTCCAGCATGACAGGTGTTTTAGTTTCTTTAGCGGAAAAACTCGACACCCTAGTAGGTATTTTTGGTATCAATAAAATTCCTAAAGGTGACAAAGATCCCTTTGCGTTGCGCAGAAGCGCCATAGGTATTTTACGTATTTTAGTTGAAAACAATTTAGATATTGATGTTAAAGACCTGGTTGAAAAAGTGGTTACCACCTTTGGCGATAAACTGAAAAATGCCAATACCGCAGAGCAAGTTGTCAGCTTCTTATTAGACAGATGTAAACCCTTTTATGCCGAGCAAGGTATAAGTAGTGATGTCGTTACTGCGGTAATGATAGTCACTAAGCGATACTCGTTGTCTGATATTAACAAGCGCGTTGTGGCGGTATCAGAATTTTCAAAATCTGAAGCTGGTGCAAGTTTGATTGCCGGTAACAAGCGCGTTAGCAACATTTTGAATAAAAACGATATCAAAATTGAGAGTTACGCGTCTGTTGATCCTAGTCTATTTGAACATGACGAAGAACGCACATTGTTTGAAGCTTTTGAGAAAGTAAAAGCTAACTTAACGTCTTCTGACTTAGATTATTCGACCGTACTGACTCAATTATCATCACTAGAGCAGCCCCTTTCAGGCTTTTTCGATAAAGTGATGATAATGGTGGATGAGACCTTAATTAAGGAAAATAGAATACATTTAGTAGCGAATGTGCACCTAGGCTTTATGTCGGTGGCTGACATTTCCGTGATTAATGTGTAACGCTGGAATTAGTATTAAATGATGTTTAAAAAAGACTTTGTCTTAGTAGGAACAATGGCATTGCTGCTGACTGGCTGTGCCACCCCTAACGTTGAAGATATATTCACTCAACAACCCGACAAAGACTACTCTAATATGTACCTACGCGGCGTGTTCAATTGGTGGGAAGCAAGTGACGCATTTAAACTTCGCTCCGTATCACTAGATGAATATGCCGTTGTGATCGAATTAATTGCAGATGGCCAACCTTATGACTTCAAAGTGGCAGATTCGGGCTGGGCAAATGATTTAAACTGCGGCGTAGAATATGGTCAACAAACCTTAAAGCTAGATGACACAATCGAACTCTATTGCGCAGCAGATTCAGCTAACTTGCAATTTACCCCTAGCGAAACCGGCAATTACCGCTTCGTTTTTGACGTATCCGACAACGACGAACCTGAGCTCACCATCATCAAAATATAAAATGAACTACGGCTCCATTTTTCAATAATGGAGCCGTAGTTCATTATTATGCAGCTATGTGCGCCTGAAACTCTTCGTATGAGCCATCAAAGTGGGTGATTTTGTTATTTGCAATCTCAATCACTTGAGTCGCTAGTGAATTCACAAATTCTCTGTCGTGACTAACAAAAATCACTGTGCCTTCAAACGCCAACAGTGCATTGTTCAGCGCTTCAATTGATTCCATATCTAAGTGGTTGGTGGGTTCGTCCATCACCAATACGTTAATATCTTGCAGCATGATTTTGCCGAATAATAGTCGGTTTTTCTCACCACCTGAGCAAACACTGACCTGTTTATTAAAGTCATCAGAACCGAATAACAAGCGGCCTAGCATGGCTTTTACTTGTAAATCATCATGCTTTGGCTGGCGCCACTGGGACATCCATTCAAACATTGTCATGTCATTAGCAAAATCTGCCGTACTGTCTTGTGGAATATATCCAACCGCGGCGTTTTCCGCCCATTTCACTGTCCCTTGATTGGCATTTTGATTGATCAAACATTTGAGAAGTGTGGTTTTACCCGCACCGTTTTCACCAATAATGGCAAGCTTAGCACCGGCTTCTAGTAAAAGGTTGGTATTGCTAAATAATGGCGTATCTGTATAACCATGCCCTAGATCTTCCAGCGTCACCGCTAATCTATGCAGTTTTTTATGTTGAGTAAATTGGATAAATGGCTTGCGACGACTAGACGCTTTTATTTCATTTAATTCAATTTTCTCTAATCTCTTAGCTCGCGAAGTGGCTTGTTTTGCTTTAGAAGCATTGGCAGAAAAGCGAGCGACGAAGCTTTGCAACTCTTGAATTTCAGCACTTTTTTTCGCGTTTTCATGATGCAACTGTTCTTGTACCAAATTAGATGCCGCAACAAAAGCTTCATAGTTACCTGGATAAATACGTAACTCACCATAGTCGATATCCGCCATATGCGTACAGACCGAATTTAAAAAGTGACGATCGTGTGAAATGATGATCATGGTGGATTTACGTTTGTTCAACTCATCGGCTAACCAGCTGATGGTGTAGATGTCCAAGTTGTTGGTAGGCTCATCTAACAGCAACACATCAGGTTCGGCAAATAAAGCTTGAGCTAAAAGTACACGCACTTTTCGACCGGGCGCTACTTCTTTCATTAAGCCAAAATGATAACTTTCTTCGATACCAGCGGCAGATAAAATATCGCCGGCTCTAGATTCTGCTGTGTAACCGTCCATTTCAGCAAACTGTACTTCTAGATTGGCCACTTCCATGCCCTCTTCTTCGCTCATTTCAGGAAGTGAGTATATTTCGTCGCGACGTTTTTTCACTTCCCATAATTCACGGTCACCCATGATTACGGCGTCTACTACGCTCATCTCTTCAAAGGCGAACTGGTCTTGGTTCAAAATACCCAACTTAGTGCCTGGCGGCATAGATACATTGCCAGCGGTTGGGGTTAGTTTGCCACTGAGGATTTTCATCAAAGTAGATTTTCCACAGCCATTGGCACCTATTAGGCCGTAACGATTTCCATTACCGAATTTAGCTGAAATATTTTCAAATAATGGCGCTGAACCAAATTGCATCGTTATATTGGCGGTAGTAATCAAAACAAATCCTAGGAAGTTTAAAAGTTGAAGTAGACTCAAGATAAGGTCTCAAGGGCGCGCAATATAAAGAAACAGAGGCGAATTGTCGAGGAAAAAATGGTTAAAATTAATACTGCCCCTAAGACTTAACATTGCTAATAAGCTAACCTTGATTCTAATGTTCTGAATAATCCTTTTTAAAACAGGTACAAATTTATTTTATATTCCTATGTAACCTTTCTCGGCCTTATCACTAATATCAATAAACGCTGTATTTAAATGAAAGAATTCGAGCAATTATACCAATCACTGTCGAAGGATATTTTCCGCTTCGCTTGCTTTTTGTGTCACGACAAAGAGCTCGCCCAAGACATAGTCGCGGAAACCTTTGCCAGAGCCATAAGCAGTGGTCAATCCATTCGTGGGGAAACCGCTAAGGCTTATTTATTCAAAATTGCCCGCAATTTTTTTCTTGAGATACAGAATAAAGACAATCTTGCTAAGCGTCATCTTGAAGAAACAATAGAGCAGTCCGAGTTATTGGAACATCAAGCGTTTCAAAAAGATCAGCTAAGTGAGCTACACAACTATATGCAGCACATGAGTTTAGAAGCTCGAACGGCGCTTAGCTTAAGTATGAGTGGCGCAAAGATAAGTGAAATTGCATTTATCTTATCTATCTCGGAAAGCGCAGTGAAGGTGAAAGTATTTAGAGCCCGCCAATTCTTGAGTGAGCGTTTGAATACGTCGAATAACCAAAAAAACTAAGGTTTTTGTAGGAAATAGTATGACCCAGTTAGACAAAGCCATCATTAACGATTTAATTTTACTCTATCAGGCTGACGAAGCCAGTGCGCAAACGCGATCTTATTTGGAGCAAATAGCAAAAACTGATCATGCATTGGCCGCTCAGCTGGCCGCTAAAGTTTCTCCATTACCAGAAATTAAGTTTGAATTGGATAATAGTGATATTGCCCAGAAAACTACCTTAACCAAGATTCAAAGCCGATTTAAAAAACAAATTGCTATGTTAGCTGTGATCACATTTTTACTCCTTTGTATTCCTTTTTCTGCCATGCAAATAAGTGGCGAAGTAAATTGGACAGTATTCGATTTTTTAGTCATGGGTGGACTCATTTTTGGCGCGGGAATGCTCCTGTTGTTGCTTATCAAAGAAAGTAACAAATGGGGCACCAGATTCGCCTATGCCATTTATATAGGGCTAGTGTTTTTGACCTTCTGGATAAATCTAGCTGTAGGTATCATTGGCGAACCAGACAACACGATAAACCTAGTTTATTACGTTTCCTTGGTGTTAAGCATCTTGGCATTGTTTTGGTGTAGAGGACGAAGTAAACCAGCAAGTATAATAATGCTATTGAATGCCCTGTCCTTTTTGTTGATCCCCGCCTTGTCAGAGTTAACCTTACCCGGCAGCATAAGTGACTCTCAGGGAGCTTTGGTTGTTACCCTGTTTAGCCTAATTAGCGCTGCTGGCTTTTTAATGAGTGCCTTTTTGCTTTATCGAAATCGGTAATCGACAGGTACCGTTGCCGACGGTTTACATTGGATAACCAAGTGCTTCAAGGTCTCCTCTAAGCCTTTTTGCTATGATGCTAGAAAACACGGACTGGTAGTAAGCATTGTCCTCCCACACGTAAAACTCAGTGACAAAACTATCATTCTTACACGCCACAGATAGAGGAACATTTAACAGTCGAGGTCGCACTAACTCTGGCGTTGGGGATTCTCCACTTAAAATAACATCCACAATTTCCTTCGGCCCGTCGTAAATCAATGGTCCCTTTTTCGTTAACCCTTCATCCATAAAAAAATCTGACAATTGCAACGAAATCCTATAAGACTCTTGATTTGCAGTTTGGAGATACACTAGCAGTTTAAGTAACCGATTACGCATTTGAGATGACTGAAAGGGCAAGAAGCTTTGGTTGTTTAAGAACTGCTCTAAGGAAATCGTGTTAGTGTCGAAACTCTTGGTTGCGCCTATGGGTTTAAACGCTGCTTGCACTCTATCAACTGCCTCTTCACTCGTTCGGCAGTTTCGCAAGTCATCAATTGCTAATTGCACGATTCGTAATGGTTCCTCTAAATCGACTATTACTTCCTCTAGTAGATATACATTGTTCTGAAGGTCATTCATCATCCTATCCAGCGCTTCGTTATAAAGCGCCTTGTCTTGTTTGGTTGCATTCCAGTTGCCTAGCAAAATACCGAGGTAAACACCGAATACCACAATAAACATTTCGATCGCTACAGTAATCCAATCTTGTTGGCGCAGCGCTTTTACAATCCGTTGTATAATCATTAGGTAGCATCTCCTTTGCAATAATGGAGTCGGGGTTAATTATTCTTATCCTGATGACAACTTAGGAATCTGTCAAATACTTAGGACTTAAATTGGTTTAGATTTTCACGTGCTTTTTTTGGAGAATTGTCTCGTGCATTGGGGTCACAGGACTGAGAGACATAAATTTTTAAGGAGGTATCAATCGCTTGTTTTGTAAAATGCTCCGTTCTATTTAAACAAACCTAATATCGCTAAATTTTCATAATAATGAAAAATAGAGTCAATTCAATTGTCCACAAAGTAAGAAATAAAATAATTTTTCTTTTGGTAGTATTGCCGAATTGCTTAAATAAAAAATCTAAAAACAGATCTAACAAATACATAATCAATACAAAGGAGACAACTAAAATAAATGCATTAAAAGTCGACAATAAAAGAATCGAGACAAAATACAACGGAAGCCAAACCGCTCCTCGATACCATTTGTCAGATCGTCTCATTTCTCGCATAAGCTTACCCTAAATCTAACTTCTGTTTAGTTATGAATTTAACAGACCAACCGAATGCATAAAGACATATACCACCGAAAAAACCAACTACATACGGATAAATGTCCTGCGGAAGAAAAATACCTATTCCAAATGAATCAAAATAAACACTAAAAAACACATGTATTGTTTATTTAGTTCTACGTATAGGATATGCACTATAAAACCGCCCGATAACTGGATCATTTAGATATCACAAATCTCAATAGCTTGTTTTAGTGACGCCACTTTGCCCTCATTGGTTTCAGGTGTTGGCACGAATTCCTGGGCCAAGTAGCCTTTAAAGCCGGTTTTATAAATCGCTTTAGCGATGGCGGGATAATAGAGTTCCTGGGTGTCGTCAATTTCATTTCTACCCGGTACGCCAGCGGTGTGGTAATGCCCGAAATATTGATGATTATCTTGAATGGTTCTGATGATATCCCCTTCGCTGATTTGCATATGATAGATATCGTATAGCAGTTTGAAATTCTCTGAGCCCAAGCGCTTACAAAGCTCAATAGCCCAAGCAGAATTGTCAGCCATATAATCAGGATGATTCACTTTGCTGTTAAACAATTCCATTTGAATGATCACCCCTTTTTCTTCAGCACGGGGAAGAATTCGTTGTAAGCCTTTTGTGGCATTTTCCAAGCCTTGTTCTGGGCTCATCCCTCGGGCATTACCGCTGAAACAAATCAAGTTTTTATAGCCAGCTTCGGCAACTAAATCGATATGGCGTAGATAACGTTCGGTTAGCTCATCATGAAACTCGGGATGAATCCATCCATCTACCAAATTAAGTTCAGCGCCGTTGCACATAGATGAATCTATGCCATGTTTTTTAAGCACTGGCCAATCGCTTGGGCCCACTAAATCAATGGCAGAAAACCCAAGGGACTTTACTAGTTGACAAAGTTCCTCAATGGATAAATGACCATAAGTCCACCGGCTCACTGAATGGTGAATATTACCTTTTAGCTTGCCTATTCCATTGGAAGATTTTGCGCTATTTGCGATAACCGAAGAGACGGGCATGCCGACCAATGCTGAACTTACAAGTGCACCTTTTAATAAACTTCGACGATCCATGACGGCTCCTTTATACATCAAATTTACCGGCCCACTTTAACCTATTTTTAACAAACATCAATTAATGACTTTGGTAATGCTATTACAATCCTGCACTTATTCTTGGCCACCACATCATCATGGTAGCGGCAACAACGCCAACTATGGTTATCGCACATCCAATGGTTGCTGTAGTACTCACTACGAAATAAGACTTTCTGTCTCTTCGTTTTTGTGCCCAAAAATACACTTCAGCCATTGCCATAGGCAAAAGGTAACAAGCAAAGGACATTATCAGGTCAGCTGGTCCGTCAATAGTCGCGTTATTCCCGTTTGGTCCTTGGTTAACCAGATACCACCCCATCATATAAAGCCTGAAGGTCCAGACTCCATTTACCAAAATGAAAGTGTGTATAGCGAATCTCATATGTTTTTGAAATTGCTTTTTTAACGCATATTTCCAAGCTAATGCCGCAAAAATCAGTATCAAGATGCCATTAAGACAAACACCAATTGCACCTATATCGCTGAGTCTGGAGCCTTTTATCAAAGTTAAATATAAACCGGTTAAAGCCCCCATAATACCTAACACTAAAAATAGTCTACCATTCCATTTATGGAATAAAGGGAATTGAATTCGTATATATGGAAAGAGTTGTAAAATACCGCTAGTACTTAACACGAGTGCACTTAATAGATGAGAAATTAATATGGCATTTCCCGATGTATCTCCCTCAACGATCCCTCGAATCATATGTTGAGTGTTTTCGCTTGATAAACTCCCGCTGAAAAAAGGCAGTGCAAACTGAATTAAAATATATGCAGCAAACATCCACTGTCCTATTAAAGCAACAAACGCCCAAAGTTTGATGACGAAACTTAAATAGCTTGATGTTGTTTTTACGCTAACAGCACCAACTTGCGAGATAGACTGCATGATAAACTCTCCATTTATACAAAGTGAGCATTTATCATGGTGTTATTAGGTGAGTTTGGCTTATCAAATTCGGATTTTGAGAGTAAAAAAGCCATGTTTCTTGATAAAAAAACGACTCTCTATGTTTTGTATTGATGTTTTTGATCGTAGCCAATTAACGTCGGAGACCTAGCTATTGTTATTTTGTGGTTGTCAGTAATAAAAAAGTAGCTAGAAGGGCAGGAATTTAATTTAATGCTATCTGGCCAGAGTGTATGGAGATTATAGCCATTCATCAATTTCTTGGCCTCCAATGATGGCCACTATTTCAACTCTATTATCCTGATCCAAGCGATAATAAATTGTGTCTGCCTTATAAACACATCGTCTATAACCGATTCGAATATGATCGACAGCTTGATATGCCGATGGATTTTGGGCGATATTTTCAAAGATATCAAAAAAGCCCCAGAAATATTTATCTGCCTGCAGTTCACCAAACTCTGCAACACCATAGTAGTAAATTCGCCTTAGGTCTTCCTTTGCATTCTGAGATAAATTGTAAAATGCCATTTATCGATTTAAATCTTTTTTGAACTCACTGAGCATTTCAGCAGGAGACTGGTCAACAAAACCGCTGGATTCTGCAAGAGCTAGTTTTCGATTAATGACTTCTGCGCGTCTAGCCCGGCGAATCAAATCATTAACAAGCTCGCTTTTGTTAGCGTAGTCTCCACTTTCTTCAACTTGGTTTTTAAGCCAAGCATCATTTTTATCTGTGAGAGTGATACTTTGACGAGGCATAATTTTTTATCCTTCAAGATTTAGACTGGTGTAATATTACACCAATGGAGTTTATTAATCTTGGTTAACTTTAATTTTATTGCCTTTATCAAGGAGGTCGCGATTTTCATCGCAATGACGATCTTTTTGGGTTGCGATTTTCAACCCAACGACGGAGTTCATTTGAAACATTCCCTAACATTGTTAATTTGCTTATAAACTACACAATGTCGTAGACTAAATTTATACCGCCAAAATGAGTTTGCATATGTCCATAACGACCGCTCAGTTCACCCTCTTGCTAATGAGCTTAACGCTAATGCTGATTCAATTGACGGTCAAAAATAAACGTTTAGAGCATATCTTTTTTGCGATTTTTTGCGGATCTATGGTGATGGTTGCAGTTAAGCAATTGAGTGCTGAGAGTTTAGGTCCCATGCAATATCTTATTGGCGTAGGTACCTGTGCTACCTGCAATTGTATTTGGCTAGTAGCGCGTTCTATGTTTTCTGGAGAGAAGTCAATTCAAGGAAAACACTTGTTGTTTGCCGGTTTGATCGCCGTTTTGGTGATTAGCAGTCAATTAATACAATTAAGCCTCGCCACTATTTCAGATCATGGACAATTCTTGAGGGTCGTCAGTCGATTTATAGGCGAAACTATTACCCTTTTATCATCTACCGTTCTAGCCTTAACTTTTTGGGAGGCTATAAAAGGGTTTAATCAGGTTAATAAACCTCAAAGAGTCCAAAGAATTTTGTTTTTAGTACCATTTTGTTCAGGGGTATTTTTATGCAGTATATTTGCGAAATCTTTCTTATCGGAAAGCCAATACACTCTAATATTCCCTTGGCTGGTAACCTTTTCAGCAAGCTTTATTTTACTTAGCACTCAAGGAATTTTATGGTGGAGAAGAAAAGAAACCAAACAGCAAAGCGTCGAATCCACAAACGCTCAGCAATCGAACGAAATTCAGAAAGACGAAGTATTGGCTAAGGCTATAAATACTCTAATGGCTGAACAGAAGTTATATTTATTGCCCAATTTAAAAATGTTGGATTTAGCGACTAAATTGGACGAGTCTGAATACAAAATAAGCAGAGTAATTCGCAATGATCTTGGCGCGAAAAATTTCAATGCTTATATAAATCATTTACGCCTAGAACATTCGCTTCAGTTACTCATAGACAAACAAACCCAGCATTGGACAGTGCTTGTTATCGCCTTGGAAAGCGGGTTCTCCTCAGTCACCTCATTCAATCGTGCTTTCAAAGCTAAATATCAGTGCACGCCGAGTGAATTTAGACTTAACCAAGACAGCCACTCAGCTATTTTGGCCGGGTAATTATAAAATATTGTCACCTTGTTCAGGTGAGCGTGCTTGAGCAGCTTGTTTGCGAATGTCGTTTGCATCACTTTCGGTATCATCCAAATGCTGTTCAAAATCTAATATCTGCTCTTGCGGTTCATCAAGTTTAGGCGCCTCTTTTTGCGGTTCAACCCCCACCTCAGCGAACTCGTCATCTTTCACCAATCTAACGTTAATACCGTCAGGGAAAATACGTTCGCGAACATCATCAGGCATGCTGATGCCATTGGATTCAAAAGCGCGCATCACTGTTCGCATAAGTATTGAAGAGACCTTTAGCAAAGAGTGTTGTTCGCTATTTATCCAATAGTACAACTTTAAATTGATACAACTCGAACCAAGATTATCTAACAACACTTGCGGTTCAGGATCAGCAAGCACAGCAGGATGGTTAGCCATAACATCCATGGCAATAGCCTGCGCACTTAACACCTGAGATTCATACCCAATACCAATGATAAAGTGTCCGCGCATTTTAGGGTTGGCAGAAAAATTCTTAATCACGTTCTTATATATAGTCGCATTGGGAATTTGAATATGGTTCCCATCAAAATCTACCAGCGTAGTAGCTCTAGCGGTAACCTGGTGAATAACACCCGTGTGCCCAGCTACATCAACCACATCGCCAATTTTAAACGGCTTTTGCACACTTAAAAGAATACTTGAGATGAAGTTTTCAGCGATATCTTTGAAAGCAAAGCCCACTATCAGACCGAGTAATCCAGTACCACTGATAAGGGCAATGGCAAACTCAGTCAGTCCCGCCAGTCGCAGGAAGATATACACGCCTACCATGATCACAAAAAAACTGGTGGCGCGCCTTGTGACTATGCGAATAAGCTCGCTTTTACTCAAATAATCTATAGGTTTGATAAGGAATCGAGAAATTGGGCCGGCTAAAAAGAACAGCACCAAAAAGCAAACTAATCCAACACCAATCGATGGTAACCGCTCTAACAAATTTGCCATCATGTTATTCATGTCAACAAAGAGCGCATCAGTTGTTTGATCTAGCGGCATAGTCCTTTTTCCTTTTGCCAAAACTGGTCTTTTCTTACCTTAAGATTAATACCTTAGCGCTCGAAGAAAAGACCATTATCAACAACTTTTTAGCCAACCTTAACGACCAAGCGTCCACTAATTTTGCCATCAATAAGTTGCTTGGCATATTCAGGGCAATCTTCTAGTTCAATTTCTTGGGTATTCTTTTTCAAAAAATCTGTGATATTAGCGTCACTTAAGGCTTGCCATGCCTGCATTCTTCTCTCGTAAGGCTGATAAACACTGTCCACTCCGACTAAGGTTACACCGCGCAGAATAAAAGGCGCTACAGAAGCGGGAAAGTCCATACCTTGCGCTAGGCCACAAGCCGCTACAACACCGCCATACTTGGTAGCTGCGCAGGCATTTGCTAGGGTATGACTACCGGCTACATCCACTACACCCGCCCAATGTTCTTTTTGTAACGGTTTACCCGGAGATGAAATCTCATCACGGGATATGACCTCTGATGCTCCCATCTCTTTTAAAGTTGCGTGATCTTTTTCTTTACCTGTGGATGCGGTAACTTGATAGCCCTTTTGCGCGAGCAAAACTACAGCAATACTACCTACACCGCCGGTGGCACCCGTTACTAAAATGGGACCAGATTCTGGTAAAACACCATTATTTTCTAATGCATTTACACAAAGCATAGCGGTGTAGCCTGCGGTACCTATAGCCATGGCATCCCAAGTCGACATAGTCTCAGGCAAAGGAATTAACCAATCGGCTTTAACTTTGACTTGCTGCGACAATCCGCCCCAGTATCTCTCACCTACGCCCCAACCATTTAATACAACTTTATCGCCCTTTGAAAAGCGGTCGTCTTTACTCTCAACCACTGTACCGGCAAAGTCGATACCTGGCGCCATTGGGAAATTTCGAATAATTGGGCTTGCGTTGGTAATGGCAAGGCCATCTTTATAATTTAGCGTTGAGTACTCGACATCCACCAGCACATCATTGTCAGGTAGTTCTGACGGATCTACCTGTTTTACAGATACTTCATAGTCTGGTGTTTTATCGATAATTAGCGCTTGCATCTAAACCTCCGTTGGATTCGCATAAAGAAAGCGATACATGTATATATGTGTCCTGCACGCTCACTTAGAAAACTCTATATATTGAATACTTAAGAACCAAAGATAAAGCTTAGCAGACTTAAGTCTTAATACACTTTAACTTTCAAATTTAACACTATTAGGCAGGTTTATTGGTCGAGAAATAAAAAGGCCGCCTAATTAGGCGGCCTTTTAAACCTAGGTTATTCTTTTTCCGAAACCTCGTCGGGTTTACCAGGGCTGAATATTTTTTCCACCATAACGTAGAACATAGGCACGAATAAGATGGCAATAAATGTTGCAGCTAACATACCGCCCATTACCGCAATACCTATGGCATTTTGCGAGGCAGCACCTGCACCGCTGGCTATGGCAAGTGGTGTTACACCTAAAATAAATGCCATTGAGGTCATCAAAATAGGCCTAAAACGCTGCGCTGCGGCCGTGGATACTGCTTCCATTAGAGGAACTCCTTCTTCCACTTGCGCCTTTGCAAATTCAACAATCAAAATAGCATTTTTAGATGCTAATCCTACTGTGGTTAAGAAGGCTACCTGCAGGTACACGTCGTTAGGTAAACCAAACAGGTAGGCCGCTGTCACTGAGCCGAGAATACCCAATGGCACAACTAAAATCACCGAAAATGGGACAGCCCAACTCTCATAAAGAGCCGCTAGACACAAGAAAACCACCATTATCGAAATAGCGTATAATAATGGCGCCTGAGACCCAGCCTGTTTCTCTTCATAAGATAATCCCGACCATTCAATGCCAAATCCAGGCGGTAATTGACCAACGAGTTTGACCATTTCATCCATGGCTTCCCCACTGGAAATACCAGGAGCTGGACTACCTTGAATGTTAACCGATGGCAAACCGTTGAAACGTTCTAACCGAGGCGAGCCATAAGTCCATTCAGTGGTAGAAAAGGCACTAAAGGCTACCATTTCGCCTTGATTGTTACGCACGTACCATTTATCCAAGTCATCTGGTGTCATACGGTGAGCTGCATCGGCTTGCAGATAAACGCGCTTGATACGCCCTCGATCGATAAAGTCGTTCACATAGCTGGAACCCCAAGCAATCTGTAAAGAGGCGTTAATTTCGCTCAATGACACTCCTAAAGCTGAAGCCTTTTCACTATCGATATTCACTTTGAATTGCGGCACATCTGACAAACCATTTGGCCGAACACCCGCTAGCTTAGGATTTTGTGCAGCCATGCCTAATAACTGATTACGCGCATTCATTAGGGCTTGGTGTCCATTACCAGCGCGGTCTACAAGTTGTAAATCAAATCCAGTAGCATTACCTAATTCCATAATTGGAGGCGGTAAAATAGGGAATGCGGTAGCATCTTGTAGTTGCATTAAAGCGCCAAAGGCTTGATTCACTATAGCGCCAGCCGACTGATTTTCATCTTCGCGATCAGACCAATCTTTAAGATTTAAGAACGCCATACCTGCATTTTGTGCAGATCCCGAAAAGCTGAATCCGACCACAGCAAACATACCGTTAACTGCTTCGCCTTGTTGATCTAAAAAGAAATCTTCCACTTGCTTAACAGACTCTAAGGTTCTAGTCGCAGTCGACCCTGGCGGCGTATTGATTAGTACAAACAATCGCCCTTGGTCTTCGTTTGGCAAGAAAGAACCCGGAAGCTGACTGAAGATCATGACCAAGCCACCTACTAGCAAGCCATAAACTACCAGATAACGTTTGAATCTAGCCGCCATGTGAGATGAGGTTTTCTCGTAGCGATCACGACCGCGATTAAATAAACGATTGAATCCTCCGAAAAAGCCCTTGTTCTTATCGTGATCAGGCGCATGCTTTTTCAATAAGGTGGCACACAATGAAGGCGATAGTACAATTGCCACTAACACTGAGAAGGTCATTGCTGACACTATAGTGATGGAGAACTGGCGATAAATTCCACCGGCAGATCCACTAAAGAATGCCATAGGAACGAATACGGTAGATAACACCACAGCGATACCAATCAAGGCACCTGTAATTTGCGTCATGGATTTCTTGGTCGCTTCAACAGGAGACAACCCTTCTTCTTCCATAATACGTTCAACGTTCTCAACTACTACAATGGCATCATCCACCAACAAACCTATTGCCAATACCATGGCAAACATAGTCAGCACATTGATACTAAAACCAAACGCATAAAGCACACCGAAGGTACCTAATAACACCACCGGAACTGCTATGGTAGGAATTAAGGTCGCACGCCAGTTTTGTAGGAACAATAACATTACCAAGAACACTAGCACCACGGCTTCCACTAAGGTGTAAACCACTGATTCTATGGATAATTCAATAAATGGGGAGCTATCGAGTGGATATATTAGTTTAACGTCGTCAGGCAAATTAGCGCTAAGCTCTTCTACTTTGGCTTTTACCGCTTCAATTGTTTCTAATGCGTTTGCACCAGAAGCCAAACTAACTGCCATACCTGATGCTGGGTAACGGCTATAACGTACAATTACATCATAGGATTCAGCGCCTAACTCAACTCGAGCAATGTCTCTTACTCTTACTTGAGAACCATCGGTGTTAACCCGCAATACAATATTCTCAAAATCTTTAACCGTTTGTAGCCTTGATTGCGCTTGAATAGTGGCATTAATTTGCTGACCTTGAATAGACGGCAAGCCACCAAGTTGTCCAGCAGAAACGTCAGTATTTTGGGTTTGAACGGCGTTTTGAACATCTAAGGGCGTTAGATTAAAACTATATAATTTGTTTGGATCTAACCAAATACGCATTGAACGCTGGGCGCCGAATACGCGCACATTACCAACACCATTTACTCGAGAAATAGGGTCGCGATATTGAGAAATCAGCATGTCACTAAGTGCATATTGGTCATAGGCTTCATTTTTAGAATAAAAGCCAACCACCAAGGCAAACGAATCATTCGATTTAGTAACTGTTACCCCTTGTTGTTGCACAGATTGGGGCAACAAAGGCAAAGCGCGTTGCACTTTATTCTGCGTTTGTACCTGAGCGATATCCGGGTCGGTGCCTGGCGCAAAGGTCAAGTTCACAGACATGGTGCCGTTTGAGCTACTCGCTGAGAAATAACGTAAATTATCGATACCTGACAAATTCTGCTCAATAATTTGCGTCACTGAGTTCTCAATGGTTTCAGCAGAAGCACCAGGATAAGTTGCGGAAATAGCCACCGAAGGTGGAGCTACTTTTGGATATTGTTCAATTGGCAACGAATATATTGCCAATGCGCCCGTCATCATAGTAATTATTGCGAGCACCCAAGCAAAAACAGGACGGTCAATAAAAAATCTAGCCATATTCTAAAAAGTCCTATTTATTATCGTTGAGCTGTAAGTACTTTGTCTTCAGAGTTGCGCTGCCAAGCGATAGGCGTTACCGTCATACCTTCACTGGTTTTTTGGTATCCAGTCACTATTACGCGGTCCCCCTCATTTAGGCCTCCCTCCACCACGTATTGGTCTTTATAGGTTCGGCTTGATTTTAAGGTGCGACCTTCTACTTGGTCACTGCTATTAACGACAAATACTTTTAATGAGCCGTCAGGCTGGCGCGTGGTCGCTCGTTGTGGGACTAATAACTCAGGCGATGTATCCAAAACCACATGTGCTTTTACAAATAAGCCGGGCATTAACAAGCTTTCTGGATTTGGAATTTCGGCACGCAAAGTAACCGAGCCCGTTGTTTGATCTACTGTCACTTCTGAGAATTTTAACTTACCCGTTTGATTAAATACTTCACCTGTCACTTCATCAAGGGTTAACTTAACCGGTAACTCTTTCTCTTTGCTTAACTGTCTACGAATATCCAGAATGGCGCTCCCAGACTCCTGCATATCAACAAAAATAGGGTGAAGCTGTGTAATCGTTGCTAATTGCTGACTCTGGTTAGCGTTAACTAAAGCACCTTCTGTAACGAAAGAGCGGCTAATTTGACCGCTGATTGGCGCATACATCTTGGTATAGTTTAGGTTAACTCTTGCTAATTCTACTGCAGCTTCAGCAACACTTATTGCTGCTACCGCTTGTTCACGTTGGGCTTTAACGTCATCAAATTCTTGTTGGCTAATGGCGTTTTTCTTAATCAAATCTTGATAGCGAGTTAATCGCGCATCTAACGTATTTAAATTAGCTTGCGCACTTTTGACATCAGCAACAGCAGCATTCAGCTGCGCTTTATATCTAGCATCATCGATTTGATACAATTGCTCACCTTGCTCAACATGCGCACCTTCTTCAAACAAGCGTTTTGTGATGACACCATCTACTTGAGGACGTACTTGTGACTGTCGGTAAGGTGTAATACGGCCCGGAAGGGCTACTTCATTTGCAATTAATTGCGTTTCTAATGAAATCACAGATACTTTTGGTGGTGGCATTCCTTGAGCACCCATTGCTGCGTTTTCTTCGCCTTGGCCAGAACATCCTGCTGCCAATGCAATTACTGCAAACATGAAGGATAACTTAAGTTTTTGTTTCATATAAATTTTCTCGAACTCTGAAGTGTCTGTAATTTTTTAACCTTAGTAAATAATAAATTTACAGGTTAGACAAATAATAAACTTAGTAGTAATATACATACATGTATGTATGTTGTCAAAGAAAAAGGTACTTATGCGTCGCACAAAATTAGAAGCAGAAGAAACCCGAGTCGCTATATTAAACGCTGCAATTGACGTTTTTATTGCAGAAGGTGTCGCTAGAGCGTCATTAGATAAAATTGCGAAAGCCGCAGATGTAACACGTGGTGCAATTTACTGGCATTTTTCGAACAAAATAGAAATCTTCGATGCCCTGCATGAACAACTGCATAAACCTTTTATTGAACGTGTTCTAGAAGGTTTAGAACTCTCTCATGACGATCCAGCTGATCAACTGCTTTCCATATGTACTGATATACTTACCGAATTGGATCAAGATGAGCAAAAACGAAAATTGCTGACGTTGTTTTTGCTCAAATGTGACTATTCGGGAGATTTTCAACTAAGTAAAGAAAAGTTCTTATTAAGCAAACAAAAAACTATTAGTACCTTTGCCACTTATTTTGAAAAAGCTTCCGCTAAAGGAAATTTATCTACAACTGTTGACCCTCGTTTGTTAGGTATTGCATTGCAGAGTTTTATCCGCGGAATTGTTATGGAATACCTAGAAGCGCCAAGCGGAGTTGATATTGCTAAAGACGGTAAGGCCCTACTAAAATTACTTTTTGCTGGGATCAAAGCCGAATAATCAAGAGCGAATGTCAGCTTTTTTATCAGATCACATGGTCAGACCTCATACCTTTGCAAGGTAAATTTCCAATCTATTGTTTTTATTGTGTATTTCAATTTGGGCTCAATAATTGCAACTGCATATTTTAGACATGGGCTAGTTTGTGGCTGCCCTCTTTATTGTCTTATTACGTTCAGATTTACCTTAATAAATCCGATACCTATTTAGCAGTAACATCAGTAAAGGATAAAACCATGTGTTTAAAAACACTAAAAAGCGCGCTCTTGCTTTGCACCTTAGCGATAAGCTCACATTCAATTAGCTCTCCATTGAGCGAATACAACCTAATCTTATCCGGTGACTATGTTTATCATGGTGGTGAAGTTGAAGGTGCTTCATTTATTGGTGGTGAATTAGTTGCTTATGGTCATTCTCCCACCTTTGGCACGCGAGATATTCCTATCGCCAATAGTCTTTCAGTTGTAGGCGACATAAATGCGGCAAATTTAAATATCAACAGAGGTAATCTTACCTATGGAAGTGCGCTCAATGTTGGCAATGTAAATATGAACAGTGGTGGTAGCGTTTCTCATGATAATGATCTGAGCATTGATGGTCTAGTAGCAGACCTTCTAACTCAAAGCTCATATTTAGCTGGACTTACAAGTAATGGCGTTTTTAATGCTGGCTATTTAACTTACACAGGTTCTGATGAACTAGCGATATTTGAAGTCAATTTTGATCAAGTGTTTGCCCAAAACACTACTTTAAAATTAGCCTATGGTAATGCCTCAACTGTGGTGATTAACGTGCATGGAGAAAACGTTAATGTTGCGGGTGGCGTAAATATTACTGATGGTTTCAGAAATTTAGGCGCTAATAATATTATCTGGAACTTTGCTGATGCTTCCTCTATTAATTTCAATAGTATTTGTATGTACGGCGCGGTATTAGCTATAAACGCGGAACTCAGCGGCGGGTGTGTATTCGATGGTGGTGTGGCAGCAAAATCTTATGAAGGCTCTGCAGAGTTTCATCAGTTTTTAACCAGTACGCCCCCTCCTACATCAAATATCGAAGTCAGCTCACCTACCATGTCGATACTCATTTTGAGTTTATTTGCCGGCATATTAATCCGCCGCAGATTTGCTTAATATGTGAATTGAGTTCTAATTTCATGTTCCGCTAGTTAAGCAAGCCGTTTACTTTACGTAAATTTATAAAGCCCTCTATTTGAATTGAGGGCTTTGGCTTTATTTTTATACATCTCAAGTTAACTTTATGTGTAGGATTTGGTCGAATGATTCCACGTATATTGCCTGTCATAGGGTACATCTAACAGATGGGCCTATCTTTCACATCTACTTAATACCGCTCCGAGAGACTCGGATAGAATGATGGGGTACTACACAATTCAATTATTGATTCATGCGGCTGACAATCCGCTGTGCAAGGTCAGCAATTCGTACGTTCTGTTCCATTGCGGTAGACCTTAATTCTTTGAATGCTTGTTGTTCGGTAATCTTCATATGCTGCATTAACAGAAGCTTAGCTCTATCTATTACTTTTTGTTCGCTTAGAGCTTCCTTTGCAGCTGCTAACTCGTTCGACATGTCCTGAATATGCTGTGCTTGTCCTCGAATAAGATCGTAAAATGACTTATGCACTGACATGTTGCCCGTTTCAGTGATTGTATTTTGATTAACATCGACTCCGTGTAATCCTCTTACTGTCGTATCAAATAGCATAGTTACCGGCGCATCATTATGAGGAGCGCTATTGTTCAATGAATCGAGTAAAAGCTTATGATTACGTAGTTCTTCTTCTGCTTGTTTGATACGTTCATTCGCTTGCTCTGTTAGCCGCTCAGTTAGGTGTTCCTCAATTTTTTGCATGGCATCAATGCGCTTAGTAGCAATGTCGTACCACACCTCGCTAAGCTCTTGGGAACATGCCTGACCTGATGCCAACCCACAAATCATATGTCTGAGTTGACTAATTTGTGCTGATATCTCATTTTTTTGTTGAATATCCCACATCGATAACTCTTCACTGTCTGCAAATTTAATGAAAGTTTCAAAACAGTGGGTTTGGGATTCTGTCAGTGAGCTTATACGCTCACAAAGATCGGAATCGAAGTGGCTTTCTGAAAAGCCAATGGCACCCCATGCCCGCTCTTGCCCTGCAAATTCTTTACCTTGCATAAAATTAAATAACGCAACGAGTAAGCGGGTGATTTTTGGATCGCTGGCAACATCAGCCGCTTCAAATATTACATCAAGTAAGCCCGCAATTAATCGACAATAGGCATTTGTTGACTCTAGTGGTGACAGTTGCTGTTGGTGTATTTTCTCGCGTAAATTAGGTAGATGATCCATGCCCTGTAATGCAAATGTGATGCTACCCAGTAGCCGCATCGATTGTCCGTTGTCCATTCGGCCCAAATAAAGAGATTTTAATAGGCTACGTAGATGTTGTTCGCTTTCTTCACTAGCGATTATTTGTTTAAGACGGTTTTCGGCAAATAGTTCAGCTTTTGATCCTAAATAGACGTTGCTAATTCCCCTTTCTTTTTGCAACTGGTGGATAATATCTTTTACGGCCTTTACGGTTTTACAATTGAGTGATAAATGATGTAGCGCCTGTATCTCCTGATGTTTAGCAGAGAGTAAAAAGCGTTTTGTAATATCACTATGTGTGTTCATAAATAGATCCACTCAATTGGAATCTTGGTGCCTAAAAAAACTAAAGCAAATGTTATTCCTATTTTGAGAGCAATGCTGTTTCGTGTTATTTACTGTGCATTTAGCGTAAATTCGGCGTTTTTACGTATTATTTTTAGCATTTTTGACAATGGACACCCAACAAAAGAGTGCGGTTACGCACCGATATTGGGATGTCTTGACCTATTTTAGCGCAGAAATGTGACGACTATAGTTATTAGATTATGTCTGATACTTCCGGTTTCTGAAGTTAACTAATTGAATTTGTTTAACATGTGGTTTAACTGATGGTTTTGGCACTGTTTTTGTATAATGAAAATCAGCAAACCTTGTTTAGGTTAACAAATTTTTTTTCGGATAAAGACGTCCGCACACTCTCCAAAAGGAGCGGTTGCGGGCGTTTTTTTTTGCCTTAAAAAATAGCCAAAGTGTTTGTGGGCTTTCGTTTAATTATTAAGTTAGGGGACTAAAATGGCTTATTTACTTCCTTCAGAATTTGCGACCAAAATGGTCGATGCTGGTGAATCTAAAATTTATATGTCAACGCGTGATACTTTGATCCGCGCGTATATGGCTGGTGCCATTTTGGCATTGGCAGCAGTTTTCGCGGTCTTTGTTGCCGTACAAACTGGTGTATTCTTAATCGGCGCAATTTTATTCCCGGTTGGCTTTTGTATGCTATACCTAATGGGATTCGACTTGTTAACCGGTGTTTTTGTATTAGCGCCATTGGCTTGGTTAGCTAAGCGCCCAGGGGTGACTTGGCCACAAATTCTTCGCAACTGGGGACTGGTATTTCTAGGTAATTTCGCTGGCGCATTGACTGTCGCATTTATGATGTCATTCATCTTTACTATGGGTTACAACACTGATGGTGGCGCAATTGCAGCTAAAGTAGCAAGTATTGGTGAAGCCAGAACCGTTGGTTATGCTGAATATGGCGTAGCAGGTTGGATTACCATTTTCATCCGCGGCATGTTGTGTAACTGGATGGTCTCTATGGGTGTTGTCGGTGCTATGATTTCAACTCATGTGAGTGGTAAAGTTTTGGCTATGTGGATGCCAATTATGCTGTTCTTCTTCATGGGCTTTGAACATTCAGTAGTAAACATGTTCTTGTTCCCCTTCGGTTTGATCATGGGCGGTGATTTTTCAATCATGGATTATTTCATTTGGAATGAAATTCCAACTGCACTGGGTAACTTAGTAGGTGGTCTATTGTTTACTGGTTTAACGCTATACACTACTCACGTTCGCACTGCACCAAAACGCACGTTAACTAAAGGTGGTTCTGTAGACCCAGTATTAGCTTCTAAGGTTAGCGATAAAGTTTAAATTATATGCTCAAATGTCGTCAGGGATCTTTTTCCTCTAAAGGCGCAAAATCAATAAATCAGGACTGTCTAAAGGTGACAGTGCCTGATTTATTTGATCTTGAACGCCGCGGAATTGTTGCTGCCATTGCGGATGGCATAAGCAGTAGCCAAGTAAGCCAATATGCTAGTCAAGATGCTGTTGCTAATTTTGTAAGTGACTATTTACTTACTAGTGACATTTGGTCGCCTCAGCGCGCAGCACAAAGAGTTCTCGAAACAATTAATACGCAACTTTATGTTAAAACCCAGCTTAGTCCCTATCAAGAAAATCCCAACAAAGGATATGTTTGCACTTTCAGTGCCTTAATTTTGTTCGGTCAACAAGCCGTCTTATTGCACTGCGGTGACAGTGCAATATACAGAATACGCCAAAATCAAGTCTCTCTTTGTACAAAAGCCCACAGACAACAAGGAGAGGATGGTAACTATTATTTAAGTAATGCCCTAGGGATTCGCCCAAATTTAAACGTTGATATTATAATCATGGACATTGAACCAGATGACTCCTTCGTGTTGATGACAGATGGTGTGTCTGAATTTCTTGAGCCGGATGATTGGCTAGCAATCTTCAATGATAATAAAGAAGACCTTGATTGCTGTTGTAGCATGATTGCACAAAAATGTTTAGATGCTGGCAGTGATGACAATATTAGTTTGGCCATTATCAATGTACTAAGTACTTCAGATCATTATCCAAACTACTCACCCGAGGGTTATTTGCCCTTTGTAAAGTCACTTGAATCCGGCACTTTATTGGATAACTGGCGTGTCATTCGTGAATTGCATCGCTCTGATCGAAGTCAGGTATTTTTAGCCCAACACATTGATGACGGTAAATCCGCGGTAATTAAAATCCCTGCTATCAGCATGCAAGCGAATTTACCTTATTTAGATGAATTCGCCAAAGAAGAGTGGTTAGCTAAAAAAATCAAGCATCCTCAAGTAATTCGTTGCAGTAATTTTACCTCTAGCCGTAGCAGATTCTATGTAATGTTGGAATATATTGAGGGTAAAAGTTTACGCCAATGGATAGATGACAATGGCCCAGCCTCACTGGAACAAGTCAGGGATTGGGCGACACAACTGACCAATGCCTTTACTGCAATTCATCGACGAGGTGTATTACATCAGGATATTCGTCCCGACAATATATTGATTGATGATGAGGGCATACTAACTATTATTGATCTGGGTGCAGCCAGTATATGTGGGCATAATTTTTTATCCAGCGATGAACAGTTGTTTATTCCTGGGGATTTACTTTTTGCTGCCCCGGAATACTTCATCGGCATCTGGCCCAATGAACAAGCGGATCAGTTTTCTCTAGCCGTGTTATTTTATTATCTACTGTCTGGAGAGTATCCGTTCAATACTAAGGTAGCGCGACAATCTAATTATCAAAATATGAATAAGTTACGCTATATCAGTTTGTTCGAAAGAAACATAAATGTGCCTGTATGGGTGGATTCATGTTTGAAAAGAGCCTGTCAGCCACGAGCGAATAAAAGATACCCGAGCTTGTCTGAATTTGTCTATGACTTACGCCATCCAAACCCAGCATATAGAGATAATTTACCATTGATTGAACGCCATCCAGTGAAATTTTGGCAGAGTGTTTCAGGTATATTGTTTGTACTTCTCATAATTGTGTTAATACACTACCAAAGTTAACAAATGCACCAAAAAAAGGATGCATTTGCTTGTTGTTGGTGCGAAAAAGCTTACTGCTTTACGCTCTTTATCCCTTATCTATTTGTTATTTAAAGCAAAATAGTATTGGCACATAACTTGTATTGAACTCAACACCGTTTTTTAGTTTCTCAAGCGAATTGAGAGTCTAAAACACAAACAATTTAGTAAAAGCTTAAATAGGCAACGAAGCCCACAACCTTAAAGGTTGTGGGTTTTTTTTTGCCTCAAAAATAGGTGAATAAAATGAATCATTCTTCGCAACAACACATTGTAGTGATCGGCAATGGCATGGTAGGCCATCACTTTGTTGAACAACTTGTAAACAGTGAATATAACTGCCGTATAACCGTGCTGAGCGGAGAAAGCCGTCTGGCATATGACAGAGTATATTTATCCTCTTATTTTTCAGGTAAAACCGCTGAAGATTTAGCTTTGACTGATGAAAAAACTTACCAAGACTGGGGAGTTGAAGCTGTTACTAATGCTTGGGTTACAGATATTGATCGTGACAGTAAAGTAGTTACTACCAAAGACGGCAATACTTATTCCTACGATAAATTAGTACTCGCCACTGGTTCTTATCCTTTTGTTCCACCAATTCCGGGTAATGACCAACCTCATTGTTTGGTCTATCGCACCATTGAGGATCTTGAAGCCATCAGCGCCTCTGCTCAACAAAGTAAAATTGGTGTAGTCGTCGGCGGTGGGTTGTTAGGCTTAGAAGCGGCAAATGCACTTAAACAAGCGGGTTTAGAAACTCACGTGGTGGAGTTCGCCCCACAATTGATGGCCGTGCAACTTGACCCTATGGGCGGTGATTTATTAAAGCAAAAAATTGAAGCTTTAGGGGTAACAGTACACACCCAAAAAGCAACTGAAGTGATCGAAAAAGGTCAACATAGCCGTTACCGCATGAAATTTGCTGATGGTTCACACTTAGAAACCGACTTGGTCTTATTTTCTGCGGGTATTCGTCCAAGTGACCAATTAGCAAAAGAATTTGGTCTTGTGATTGGCGAGCGCGGCGGCATAGTCATAGACAACCAATGTAAAACATCTGACAACGATATTTACGCTATTGGTGAATGCGCACTATGGGAAAAACGTATTTATGGATTAGTGGCACCTGGTTACGCTATGGCCCGCGCTGCTGTGGCAGATATATCCGGTAACGAAGGCGCTTTTACCGGTGCAGATATGAGTACCAAACTTAAACTCATGGGAGTTGAAGTAGGTTCAATTGGTGATGCCCACGTCCGTACTCCAGGGGCTCAAGTGTATACCTATCACGATCAACCTGCAGGCGTTTATAAAAAGCTAGTTGTAGATGCAAATCGCTCATTGGTACTTGGAGCGGTATTAATCGGTGATACCAGCGATTACGATACATTATTGCAGTATTCGTTAAATGGCATCGCGCTTCCTGAAAGTCCTCAAGCGCTCATATTGCCCTCTTCTGGCGACGCACCTTTATTGGGTGCAGATGCTCTAGGCGACACTGCCACTATTTGTTCATGCCACAATGTTTCCAAAGGTGACATTGTGGGTGCCATCGACGGCGGTTGTTGCTCTTTAGGCGATGTAAAATCCTCCACTAAAGCGAGCACGGGTTGTGGTGGTTGTGCTGCTTTGTTGAAAAACATTGTCGATAGCGAATTGGAAAAACGTGGCGTAGAAGTTTCTAAAGCTATCTGTGAACATTTCGATTTTACTCGTCAAGAGCTATATCATTTAATTCAAGTTGGCGGCATCAAAAGCTTTGACGAGCTACTTGAAAAACATGGAACAGGGTTGGGTTGTGATATTTGTAAGCCAGCTGCTGGTTCTATCTTTGCGTCTGTTTGGAATGACTATGTTTTGGCTCGCCAGCATCAGCCGCTGCAAGACACCAACGACACCTATTTAGGTAATATGCAAAAAGACGGAACCTATTCCATTGTTCCGCGCGTTGCTGGTGGTGAGATCACACCTGATAAACTAATTTTATTGGGTGAAGTCGCTAAAAAATACAACTTATATACCAAGATCACTGGCGGACAACGTATTGATTTGTTTGGTGCACGCGTCGAACAACTACCCGCTATTTGGCAAGCCTTAGTTGAAGGTGGATTTGAAACAGGCCACGCCTATGCCAAAGCACTTAGAACAGTAAAATCTTGTGTCGGTAGCACTTGGTGTCGTTATGGCGTGCAAGATTCTGTTACCAAAGCCATTGATTTGGAAAACCGTTACAAAGGTTTAAGAGCGCCACACAAGATAAAATTTGCGGTTTCAGGCTGTACCCGCGAATGTGCCGAGGCTCAAGGCAAAGACATAGGTGTTATTGCTACCGAAAATGGCTGGAATCTATATGTCTGCGGAAACGGTGGTATGAAACCTCGTCACGCCGACTTATTCGCTACTGATTTAGATGATGAGACCTTGGTTAAATATATCGATAGAGTCCTAATGTTCTACGCAAAAACAGCGGACCGTTTACAACGCACCTCGGTGTGGATGGAAAATCTTGAAGGCGGTTTGGATTATCTAAAATCTGTAGTTATTGATGACGCTCTTGGTATTTGTGATGAACTAGAAGCACAAATGCAGCTCATTACTGATAGCTACCAATGTGAATGGAAAACGACTATTGAATCGCCAGAAGCATTAAAACGTTTCCGTCAGTTCGTTAACAGCGATGAAAAAGATAGCAACATTCAGTTTGTATCTGAAAGAGAACAAATTCGTCCAGCTACCAATGCTGAAAAATATGCTGCTGGAAAAGCAATTCCAGTAGCTATTGTTTAGGAGAAATTAAATGCTTACACAAGCCAACACTCAAAATATTCACGATATTTGTCATCTTGATGATTTGGTAATTAATAGCGGAGTTTGTGCCTTGGTTGACGGGATGCAAGTTGCAATTTTTACAGTATCTACTGGACAGGAAACACTCTATTTTGCCATTAGTAACTGGGACCCTATTGGTCAAGCCAACGTCTTGTATCGCGGTATTGTAGGTACGCTTAAAGAAAAAATTGTAGTCGCCTCTCCCCTCTATAAAGAGCACTATGATCTTGCGTCAGGAAATTGTATTGAACGTGATGACGTTAAAGTGCAAACCTTTCCTGTACATATTGAAAACGATCGTGTTTTGATTGAAATCTGAGGATACAACTGTGTACGCGGCGCTAACAAACCAATTGCCTATTACTGGACAACACAATGAAAGGCTGTTGCAAACGACCTGCCCTTATTGTGGTGTTGGTTGTGGCGTCGACGTAATTGCTGACAACAAAGAAGAATTTGGATTACGAGATTTAACTGGAAGTTCAGATCATCCAGCAAATTTTGGACGCTTGTGCATTAAAGGCACTCACTTGTTGGAAACCTTAAGTCCAGAAAAACGACTGTTAAATCCTACTGTTTTTGGAAAACAAGTAAGTTGGGATACAGCAATCTCTACTGTGGCTGAAAAAATATCGCATATCGTCAAGGAATACGGTCCAGAGGCTATGGCCATCTATGGTTCAGGTCAATTGTTGACTGAAGATTACTATGTTGCCAATAAGTTTATGAAAGGCTTTATTGGTAGCGCGAACATAGACACCAATTCTCGACTCTGTATGTCTTCAGCAGTGGTAGCTCATAAAAGAGCCTTTGGTGAGGACATTGTCCCCTGCAATTATGAAGATCTAGAGCACACTGATTTACTTATTTTAGTTGGTAGCAACGCGGCCTGGACGCACCCGGTTTTATTTCAACGAATGGAACGCGCTAAATTACGCAATCCGCAGATGAAAATAGTGGTCGTTGACCCTAGAGCAACAGACAGCACTAGTATCGCAGATTTACATCTTGGTTTAAAAGCAGGTTCAGATAGTGCGTTATTTTGTGGTTTATTACATTTCTTGCATGAAAATAATCATTTAGATTCGGATTTTATCCAAACTTCAACATCGGGATTCGAATCTGCTATTGAAGCTGCAGCACCATGGACACTGGAACAAGTAGCGCAAAGCTGTGATTTACCAATTCATACTATTCAAACGTTATATCAATGGTTTAGCCAACTTCCTCGGGTTGTAACCTTTTTTTCAATGGGAATTAATCAGTCCACCAGCGGCGTTGACAAGGGAAATGCGATTATTAATTGTCATTTAGCCACCGGTAAAATTGGTCGAGACGGATGTGGGCCGTTTTCTATCACTGGACAGCCTAATGCCATGGGAGGACGAGAAGTTGGCGGTTTATCTAACGTGCTTGCTGCACACATGGATATTGAAAATCCAGAGCATCACACAACAGTAAAACGATTTTGGCAAGCACCTAATTTAGTCAATCAGCCAGGTTTACGTGCCGTCGACATGTTTAAAGCGGTCGCTGAAGGAAAGGTAAAATGTATTTGGATAATGGCGACAAATCCAGTAGCCAGCATGCCCAACAGAGCTCTGATTGAAGCTGCGCTAAAAAAATGTGAATTGGTCATAGTATCAGAAACAGCCGCTACCAATGACACTTTGCAATTTGCCGACATCGCATTACCTGCAACCGGTTGGTCAGAAAAGAACGGCACAGTCACCAATTCTGAACGACGTATATCTCGTCAAAGAGGATTAGTCATTCCTACCGGACAAGCAAAGCATGATTGGGAAATAATATCTTTGGTTGCTCGCGCTATGGGGTTTGAAAAGGCATTTGATTACCAACATCCGGTTGATATTTTTACCGAACATTGCGCCTTAACCGCAGCGAATAACCATGGCAGTAGAGCTTTAGACTTAGGTTCGCTAGCAACCTTATCCCGCGGAGAATACGATAATCTGCGCCCGGTGCAATGGCCATTAAACAATCAACAGAGCAATAATGCTAGATTGTTCGCCAATGGCAAATTTTATACCCAAGACAAAAAAGCAAAATTCATTAGCATCACACCTAAATTACCTGAACAACAAACTAGCAGTGAGTACCCCTACATATTGAACACGGGGCGTATTCGTGACCAGTGGCACACAATGACGCGTACGGGAAATGCCCCAAGATTACTCAAACATTTGGACCGTCCTTGGTTAAGCATTCATCCCTTAGATGCTAAATCTGTTGGAATTAAAGAGGGCCAATTAGTAGCCCTATCTTCAGCTTGCAACCAAGAAATAAAGGTCGTATTGCCTGCAAAATTTGATAACGGCCAGCGAAAAGGTGAATGTTTTGCACCCTTTCACTGGTCTGCTACCTGGGGATCTCATTGTAAAGTGGGCGCTTTATTAACAGGTGCAAATGATCCGCTTTCTGGACAACCAGAGTTAAAACACGCGGCGGTAAATTTAACTCCAGTTTCTTATAACACCTATGGGAAATTATATGGAAACGCCACTTATTTAGCCGAAATTAAACGCAAATGCGACTACTGGTTAGATACCCCAACAATAGAGAACATGGGTTCTGATATTGCCGATAGTAGCGAGTTGATGACCTTTTGTGCTGATGTGATGTCATGTTTACCTACAGATACACAATGGACTAGTTATCAAAGTGCCAATAAGGCAACTATTGTGGTCACTAAACAAGACAAACTAGTGTTAGTTATCATGTTGTCTGACGCCTATGTAGACATCCCCATGGATTGGTTAGACAGTTTATATACCCAAGAGAAACAGCTAACACCTGAACAAATTAATGGTCTATTAGAACATCAAGCTGATGAAGCTTTTAGACTCGGTAAGTTGGTTTGTAGTTGTCATGGTGTTCGTGAGAAAACCATCACTGATGCCATAAATCAAGGCGTTGAAACAGTTGCAGGTCTTGGTAAAGCACTTAAGTGCGGCACTAACTGTGGTTCTTGCAAATCAGAACTCGCCAGCCTTATTAAATATACAAGCGCGAAAACGCCGCTTGCTTCCACTAAGGAAACCGAAAATGAATCTGTTATTTGATAAAATTGCTGCGCCATTTGTGCAAGGAGCTTTACGGTTACAGTCTATGTTTTCCGCTGGTTACCTTAGCAAGGTAATAGACAAGACTGAAGTTTCAGCTCGAATCGGAGAGGTATTTATCGTCGGTGCAGGGCCTGGCGATGCAGAGCTTTTAACCATGAAAGCTTATCGTTTATTACAAACAGCCGATGTTGTGCTGTTTGATTGGCTAGTAGATGAATCTGTGCTTAATTGTATTCCTCGTCATGTGGCCAGAGAGTTTGTTGGTAAACGTTGTGGTCAGCATAGCATGCCACAAGAAAAAATATGTGAACGCTTAGTATCTTTAGGGCTTGAAGGAAAACGTGTAGTACGATTAAAAGGCGGAGATCCCGCTATTTTTGCTCGCACTAGCGAAGAAACCACTGCTTTGCAGAAAGCGGGGATTCCGTTTGCAATAGTGCCTGGCATTACTGCGGCGTCTGGGGCCTCTGCTTATACAGGCATTCCATTGACTGATCGTCGTTGTGCAAAATCGGTGCGTTTAATAACAGCTCAATTTGAGAACCCGAAGAAACAAGCTGACTGGTCTGCTATTGCCAAAAGCTCCGTGCATGAAACTACGGTTGTATACATGGGATTAAAAAAACTCAAACAATTGTCTGAAAAATTAATGGATGCGGGCATCGACACTAGTATTCCTGTTGCGGTAATAGATAACGCGTGCTGTAATGATCAACAAGTTATCACAGGTTCTATCAGCGATATCAGTGAACGCGTTGCTTTAGCTACAATCAAGGGCCCTGCTTTAGTGGTTATTGGTCAAGTGGTAGCTTGTCGCCAAGCGGTATCCATAGATTTATTAGACTATTCGTATGAGAAATGTACCCTTTAGTGATTATATTAAGGCCATAGGTAAAGGTCAGAGAGGCGCTCGCCATCTGACCTTTGAAGAAGCTTATGATGCAATGTCACAACTTCTGGATGAAAAAATAGCGCCAGAACAGGCCGGCGCGTTTTTAATGTTATTAAGGATGCAAGAAGAATCTGTAGATGAATTAAAAGGCTTTATTCAAGCCTGTAGAGAACGTGTTTCCCCCCAACTTTCAGAATGTAAATTCAATCTTGATATCGGTTGTTATGCAGGCAAGCGACGCCAACTTCCTTGGTATTTATTAAGCGTTGCCTTGCTAGTACAAGCTGGCTATCGAATATGTTTGCATGGCGCCTCAGAACCTGGTTCTCAACGCTACTATGCCAGTCATGCTTTGCCCGCCTTAGGTTTACCTCTTGCTGATTCAATAGAAAAAGCTCAAAAAGACGTAGATCAATTTGGGGTTTGCTATCTAGATTTGGGCATTGCACTAAAACCACTAGATCGTATTATAAAAATGCGTGAATTATTCGGTTTGCGTTCTTGTGCCAATACCCTTGCTAGATTACTAAATCCTAGTAAGGCTCCCTTTGCTATTCAAGGGGTATACCACACGCATTTAGATGAAAGACATGCAGCAGTAAATCAAACATTTACAGATCAAGCTTCTCTAGTATTTCGTGGAGACGGTGGCGATCCAGAAATAAATCGTGATCGTGATACCCATCTATATTTTACTCGGTCAGGCACGATCGAGAAAATAAATCTGCCTGAGGCAAAAGGTTGGGCGTTAAAAGAACAAGGGTTCACTAGCGACACTATGCTCTCCGTTTGGCGAGGTAAATTCTCTCACGGATACGGCGAACAAGCTGTTATCGCTTCACTTTCCGGTTATCTGATGTTACTTGAAAACCTCAATATTGAGCAGGCAATTAGTAAAGCCGAGCAATACTGGCAGATGCGCAATAAAGAAGCGCTGCCATTCCATTAGGTTACTTTTTGTGCATCCGGTGCACTAGATTGGGCCATTTTCAAATAAAAGCCTTTTCACCCAAAATGTATCCTATTGTTTTTATTGATATTTTCAAGTTGGCACTAATTATGCCTTATGAAATTCATAGAAAATTAAAATTAGTTTGTTTCGCTGTTTGAGTTAATCATTAAGCGAAACATTTCGGCAACGAAGCCCACGTGTAATCGAAGAATTTCTTCGTAAGCACGTGGGTTTTTTTTTGGCTTAAGGAAAGTAAATGTTTTACACAAATTTCAAAAACAAAATGAAACTGGCAGTAAGCTCGGTAACAATCCTTGCTTCTGTAATGATGAGTTCAGCAACTGTTGCAAACGCTGAAGAGTTGGGATGGCCAGAAAAAGAAGAACTTAAATTCGGCTTTATTAAGCTCACTGACATGGCGCCATTAGCAATTGCTTATGAAAATGGCTACTTTGAAGATGAAGGTCTTTATGTGACTTTAGAAGCTCAAGCAAACTGGAAAGTATTGCTAGACCGCGTTATCGATGGGCAACTTGACGGCGCGCACATGCTTGCCGGTCAGCCTTTAGGCGCAACTATAGGCTATGGTACAAAAGCTCACATTATCACTGCTTTCAGCATGGATCTAAACGGTAACGGTATAACGGTTTCTAATAAAGTGTGGGAACAGATGAAACCCAATATTCCCCATGAAAATGGTAAGCCTGTGCATCCGATTAAAGCGAACTATTTAAAGCCTGTGGTAGATAGTTATCGCAGTGCGGGTAACCCTTTCAAAATGGGTATGGTATTCCCTGTTTCTACTCACAACTATGAACTGCGTTATTGGTTAGCGGCTGGTGGAATACATCCTGGATATTACGCTGGCGAATCTGATACTACAGGTATTATTGACGCTGAAGCACTATTATCGGTAACACCTCCTCCGCAGATGCCAGCAACCATGGAGCAAGGCACAATTTATGGTTACTGTGTGGGTGAACCTTGGAACCAACAAGCTGTGTTTAAAGGTATTGGTGTACCTGTCATCACCGACTATGAAATCTGGAAAAATAACCCAGAAAAAGTGTTTGGTGTTAGTAAATCTTGGGCTGAAGAAAATCCAAATACCCATATTCGTGTAGTAAAAGCTATGATTCGTGCCGCTATGTGGTTAGATGAAAACAATAACGCGAATCGTGGCAAAGCAGTAGAGATTCTTGCGAAAGCAAGTTATGTCGGCGCTGATGCAGAAGTTATCGCTAACAGCATGACAGGTACTTTTGAATACGAAAAAGGCGATAAGCGTGAAGTTCCTGATTTCAACGTTTTCTTCCGTTACAACGCGACCTACCCTTATTACAGTGATGCGATTTGGTATTTAACTCAAATGCGTCGTTGGGGACAAATTTCACAACCTAAGTCAGATGATTGGTTTATGAAAACAGCTAAAAGTGTTTATCGTCCGGATATCTACGCTGCAGCAGCCAAATCTCTTATCGCAGAAGGTAAAGCAAACGCCGAAGATTTCCCAGATTTTGATACCGAGACAGGATTCAAACCACCACAAAGTGAATTCATCGATGAAGTGGTATTCGACGGCACTAAACCAAACGAATACTTAAACAAATTTCCGATTGGGTTGAAGGGAGATACAGTTCTTTAACCTAATCTCTAACGAGAGATAAGATCATGAATAATTCGGCACAAGTAGTACGCTACACAGGTAAACTTCAAGGAAAAAGTATGATTTCAAGCATGCTAAATTCAGGACCTAAACTGATAATGCCTTTTATCGGAATTCTATTATTTCTTGGAATTTGGAGCGGCGTTGCAAAATCTATCGACACTTCGTTAGGTCAATTTCCTGGACCTACCCAAGTGTTTGAACAAGCGCTGACTTTGATTGATGAGCACAATCAACAACGGGAAAAAGCGGATGATTTTTATAGTCGTCAAGAAGAGCGCAATGCCGCACGTGTGGCAAAAGACCCAACTTATGTGCCGAAGATTCGTCCTTACACTGGAGCTCCTACCTTCTTTGATCAAATTTGGACAAGTTTATACACAGTAATGGTTGGCTTTTTCATTGCGAGCATAATAGCAGTACCTGTCGGGATTTTATGTGGTTTGAGTCGTTCTGCCTACGCAGCTATGAATCCGCTAATTCAAATATTTAAGCCAGTATCTCCTCTAGCATGGTTACCTCTAGTGACCATGGTAGTGAGTGCGGTTTATATCAGCGAAGATCCTATGTTTTCAAAGTCGTTTATTACATCGGCGTTTACGGTGTCTTTATGCTGCTTATGGCCTACGTTGATCAATACCGCAGTGGGTGTTTCTAATATTGATTCAGACTTGGTCAATGTAAGTAAAGTGTTGCGTTTAAAGCCGTTAAGCCATGTGCAAAAGATTGTGCTACCGGCCTCTATTCCAATGATTTTCACCGGGTTACGTTTGTCACTCGGCATCGGTTGGATGGTGTTGATCGCAGCTGAAATGCTTGCCCAAAACCCTGGACTTGGGAAATTTGTGTGGGATGAATTCCAAAATGGTTCATCTGAATCATTATCCCGCATCATGGTAGCGGTGATTACCATAGGTATCATTGGGTTCTTACTTGACCGTTTAATGTTAACCATCCAGCGTTATGTCAGCTGGGACAAAAACGCAGTATTGCGCTAAATGACCAACAAAAGGAATCTTATTATGCAACCTAAACATTTAGAACTTACTCAAGTTGGCATAGATTTCCCAACGCCAAAAGGGCCATTTAATGCCTTGACGGACGTTAATCTGAAAATCAAAAAAGGTGAGTTTATCTCCCTCATTGGTCATTCGGGGTGCGGAAAGTCTACTGTCTTAAACATTGTCGCTGGATTACATCAGGCTACTACTGGTGGTGTTATTTTGGATGGCGCTGAAGTTAAAGAACCGGGGCCAGAAAGAGCGGTAGTGTTTCAAAACCATTCTTTACTGCCGTGGTTGTCTGTGTATAAAAACGTCGAACTTGCAGTAAAGCAGACACAGAAAACTAAATCTAAACAAGAAGTGCGAGATTGGGTAACACACAACCTAGAGCTGGTTCATATGACCCATGCATTGGACAAATTGCCCTCTGAAATTTCAGGTGGTATGAAACAACGAGTTGGTATTGCTCGCGCCCTCGCCATGGAGCCCAAAGTGCTATTGATGGATGAGCCTTTTGGTGCGCTAGATGCTTTAACTCGCGCACATTTGCAAGATTCGCTAATGGAAATTCATGCTGACTTAGGCAATACCGTCATCATGATCACCCATGATGTGGACGAAGCGGTTTTACTTTCAGATCGCATAGTGATGATGACCAATGGACCTTCAGCCACCATAGGTGAAATCTTAGATGTTGAACTGGAAAGGCCAAGAGATAGATTGTCATTGGCAGATAATCCCCAGTACAACCATTATCGACACGAAGTATTAACCTTCTTGTACGAAAAGCAAAAGAAGATTGAAACTGTAAGTTCTCATAAAGGTAAAACTGCATCCGTAAAGAAGAATAACGCAGCTTAATTAATCATTTAAAAACAGATAGTTAGCTTGGCACTTATGCACCAGGCCAGGATTTTTCACGCTAAATTTAGGAACAACACATGAAAACCTCACATTCATTAATAAAATTGACCTCTGTTGCAAGCTTAGTTGCCATGACTTTTGCACCTTCTGTACAAGCTGCGGAATGGTTTGATGCTTTATCAAAACTCAAAGCAAGTATTAACATGAACTTGCGTTACGAGTCGGTTTCACAAGATAATAGTTTGCAAGATGCTGACGCCTTAACATTACGCACCTTTGTTGGCATTGAGAGCGGTGAATACAAAGGCTTCTCATTTAATTTTGAAGCCGAAGACAGCCGCATTGTTTTGGGTCAAGGCGATTACACAGTAGGCCCTACAGGTTACAATGTGGGTGAATATTCTGTCATTGCTGATCCTGAAACTACCGAGCTTGACCAAGCTTATGTGCAATATCGCGGTAGTGATTACACAGTCAAAGTGGGCCGCCAAGTGATTACCTTGGATTCTCATCGATTTGTTGGTCATGTGGGATGGCGCCAAGATCGTCAAACCTTCGATGCGGTGTCAGTAAATTACAAAATCAATGACAAATTAAATGCATTTTATGCTTATATCGACCAACGTAATCGCATCTTTGCAGAAGCCGCAGATTTAGATGCCAAAGATCATTTATTGAACCTAAGCTACAGCACAGACTATGGCAAACTTACTGGCTATGCTTATTTGCTAGAAGTCGATAATAATACTGATAATGCGCTAGACACTTATGGTATCCGGTATTCTGGTGCTTACAAAGCGGATTTCGGAAAGCTGCTATACACGGCTGAATTTGCTCAACAATCATCTGAAACTGCAGCTGCGGATTTTGACGCTAGTTATTTATTCCTTGAGGGTGGAGTAGCCTTATCATTTGTCACGTTAAAACTTGGCTATGAAGTACTAGGTTCAGATGACGGAAACTTTGGATTTTCTACCCCATTGGCAACACTTCACAAATTCAATGGTTGGTCAGATCAATTCCTAGCAACCCCAACACAAGGGTTAAAAGATTTATCTGCAACAGTATCCGGTAAGCTAGCCGGCGGAAAATGGACAGCGGTTTATCACAAATTTGATGCTGATGAGAGCTCATCAACAGTTGATGATTTAGGAAGTGAAATAAATTTAGTCTACACAACAAAAGTTGCTGAACACTTTAATGTGGGGATTAAATACGCGAACTATTCTGCAGGTGACATTAAAGTAGATACTGATAAACTTTGGGTATGGGTATCTACTAAATTTTAATTTACGACAGACAATATGGATATTATTGAAAACATTCGGTTGCAGCTAACACAACCACCTCACTATAGCCTAGGTTTTATTTTAGCGGGTGGGCAGTCGCGACGAATGGGACAAGATAAATCTAAGGTTGTAGTCAATCAACACACAATGCTTGAAACAACTCAGGCATTGTGTGATGCCCTTCCCTTAAATGGTCATTTTATTTTAGGAGGTGAATCAGCTGATATAACTGAATCTTCGCCCAATAGCGGCCCTGCTAGTGCTATTTGCGAAATGCTGAGTTTTTTTGCCGACATCGATTTTGAAAAACTCCCCTCACTTTACGCACTAGTTATGCCAGTAGATATGCCTCTGCTTTCCGCTGAGTCTATTGAGTATTTAATATCCCAATATAAATTGTTAAACAAAGGGACTTTTTATTTAAATAATTACCTGCCGCTTGTAGTGCCGATAAATACTAAAACGATAACTGCCGCAGCTCGCTGCTTACAATTATCCGATTCTCCATCTGTTAAGTACTTGCTGGCAGAATTAGGTGCTCATTCCATTGAATTTAAAAATAGTACGTTCGAATTAATCAACGTTAACACTCCTGAAGACGCAGAAAAAGCAGGTAAATTTCGTTAGGACGAGTTTATTTTAACTTAATAATCTAGCTTGTGCTTGTAACTGTTAATACTCAAAATAATAGAAGCCATGATTCGTCGACTTTCTCTTACTATTTCATTGTGTAAATATCGGTCCAGCTATTAAACGCAACCCTAGGTACTAACGTGATATACTGGTCCTTAAGCAAGAGAATTGGTAAACAACATGGAAGATATAGAGCCTCAAAAGCAGACGGATCCCGAAGATCTTAAAAACTTATATTTATTCGATGAGATATTTAGATTTGCAAGAAATTCCACTGGTATCGCGCTTGCGATAAGTTATCTGCTGTTGGTACTGTCTAGTATGTGCTATTTGCATATTATGTATAGTCAATTGAACGTGAATATTCTGCAGCTCGTTACGTTCGAAGATATTTTGGCGACGCCAATTAAAAACCCAGACATCGTTATTGTCTTTTTACTTCTTCTTGTCATCTTCTATCTCGCCGATGTTGGTAACAGATATAGGGCTCGCACACTGGAAAAGTATTCAGGAGATAAACTTCCCTTTCGGTTTCGAATACTCATGTGGGTTCTATGGGCGCCGAAGAAGCGTAAAGACTACATGAAAACAACCCTATTTATCATAGCGATATCTCTGTTTGTCTATGTGTTTGTGTTTGCATCTCAAGAAGCAGAAAATATTCTTGACGGGGAAGGATCTATGGTTGAAATAAGCTTCCCAGACCAGCAAGAAAAATTACAAACAACTCTTTTAGGGACAACAAATAACTATGTAATTACCTTTGATACAGAAACTGGTAAGGCGACTGCTTTTTATATTCAAGGGATTAAATCTATTGAAAAACTGAGCATCAAAACAGTAGAAAAAGCCCCTGAAAAAATTGAGAAAACTCAAGACGAATCTGTCGTGGTTGAAAAAGAAAAAATCACCACACAATATAAATTACATGGTGATTTTTTGATATTGAACACGACGAATCACAGTGAGTTGAATCGTCATCCGTAGTGCGATTGTCCTTAAAAGTGCGCCAGCTGCTAACCATTGTGCTGACCAATGATTGACGAGACATAATGTCCTCTCGAATCGCTACATAAATATGTACCATCACAAAACAAGCGCTGTTATCGTGGTAACAGGTACAGGATGGTCAGCAATAGCCCGTAGCAACTTCCATGGATTTGAAAATGAGTTACTTGTCTTTCTAACAATTACAATATCTTTATCCTTATAACTTCCTTGGAACAAGACTACTCTGCATCCAGTATTTTGTTGTTTTCATATCTTAGGTGTGGCTCTTTGATTGAGTAACCATTATTAAGAGGTAAGTTATCAAGCCTCTTTTCGCCACTATAATCATTTACCTCACCATTACTAATATCGAACACGTATGCGTATTTAGTATTTAGTATTTAGTATTTTTATTAGAATATGCTAGATCCACAACTAATCCTTCTGCTCTCGCAACAACAGAAAATAGAAAATTGAAATAATATTAACGTTTTACACATACGCTTCCGAAATCCAACAATAACGTCCGCATTTGGGGCCGAAGAGTATGCGCAAAGCGCCGAAACGGAGGTCCCAGACCACGAAATGGCCGCTCAAGATGCGATTGTTATATTTTATAGGCACCCTTCGATAAACCCCACTGCCGGATAACTACCCAATTGTAGTGGCATAGTTAGTTTGGCCACCTAACAAGAGATGGTATGCTGTTTAGCATATCAGGATTAGGTGACAAAAA
>NZ_JBLWFH010000017.1:0-63213 GCF_050306235.1 Glaciecola sp. 1036
TGAAACGCCCTGTGCGGAGCCGCATGCAGGGTGTTGTGGGGGCTGAGGGTTAGAGACCCTTGGCTACCCGATTATGCATCATTACTCCGCCTTTATTATTTCTGAAAAAGAACCAAGCTGAATGGTCTTAATTGTATTCTCACATTTATATATAAGTGTCACTGACAGTACAAATTTGCTCAGAGGATCAAAAATAATTGTTGATACAAACTTGTCTATCTGAGTTAAGTTATCTCTTAATTCACTTGAGAAAACCAAAGACCCATTTTCTGTTAAATCAGTCTGAACAGAGTAGATTTGGCAACTATCCAGCACGTTAGGTACTACTAAGTCAAAGCTACCTTCTTCGTATTCGACTATACTGCCGCCAATACTTTTCAGGCTTTTTGACTCAACCAACTCACAATAACCAATTTCGGCCGTGATTAGTAAAATAAAGCCAATAAGAATTTTCAAAATTTGAACCTGTTTACTTGGATGCATAACGCCTTATTAGCGAGCATCTCGCATATGAACGAAAGTGCAGTAGATTCATAGCTAATGTCCCTTTAATATAAACCTTTGTTATACAACATTTAATTTTAAAAGGTCAACTTTGGTTTGGGTGGTTTTGCCTTGGATTTCGCAAGCCTGTATTTAGCGAGAAAACTCGCCAAATACAAGATTTTATCTAACCTATTGATTTACTTATTTAAAAAATTGAGATTTACACAAAAAAATTTACAACAACTTGCGGTATAGCGAGCATATATCTCTTACTTCTTAAAACATTTTTTATATAACTAAAACCTCAAGTGTTTTTAGCCCATTTCAAAGATGTGCCTTATTAAAATTTATGTCATTATAACTGACCAGCATCGAAGCAAAATCTATGATTTTTATCGTGGAATAATACAGACAATAAAGGAAGTTTGATGTTCAATATTGTGCCGTCTAATCGTCAAGAGTACTTACTGCAAGTGCTCATTGAATTATTAAAAAACGATTATACTTCTGGGCGGCTTGGCATTTTTGAACCTTCAACTGTGATGGTTGAAAGTTTGGGTATGAAGCATTTTATCCATATGCGCATCGCTCAATCATGCGGCGTTGCCATGAATATCGATTTTCCTTTGGTATCTCGTGGTATTTACTCCCTCTGCCGCTGTATTCTTGGCGAAGATCAAGTGCCCAAGGAATCCTTATACAAGAGAGAAATTTTAACCTGGCGTATTGAACACCTATTGCGCACAGAAGCGTTTCAACAAGATCCAGACGCCGAACATGCGAACGCTTATTGGCAACAAGCATCTGATCCTGAAAAAGCCCGTTTTATTCTCGCTCAGGGTACAGCTGATGTATTTGAGCAATATATGCAATTTCGTCCTGAATGGTTTGAGCTTTGGCAGCGCAATCAGTCCATTTTTAGCCAAGATAGCGCGCAGCAGATGCTTGAACCCTGGCAGAAAAAACTCTGGCAGATGTTAGTGGCAACATCTGATGCTTATCCTGCGAAAATTGTGAAAACGGCCACTGAAAATTTTACACCTAACACCTATCAGCTACCTAAAGTATTGTATATTTTTGCGGTGAATGCGTTAACCCCAGAGCAGTTGACCTTTTTGGAAACCATAGGTCAAGAAGTCGATATTTACTTTTTTCATTTAAATCCATGCGTTGAATTTTGGGGTGATTTGGTTTCAACCTATGCTCTGATGAAAGAAAAGCTTGAGCAAGGTGTTACTAAACTTACCGATGAAGATTCACCCAATACTTTGTTGGCAAATTTAGGCAAACAAGGGCGGGTCTTGTTTAATCAATTACAAAAAATTGATTATCCTGATTTTACTCAACGTGCGTTGTTTGCAGATAAATTGGCGCAAGAAGAAGCCAAAGAACTCACTGTATTAAGCGCTATTCAACAAGATTTATTGCAAGCCCAAACCGGTGTAGCAGGCAAACTGCCACCTGATAATTCGGTCAGTATCCATAGTTGTCATAGCGCCTTGCGTGAGATTCAAGTGTTGCATGATTATCTTCTGCAGATTATCCAAAACAGTGACAATAGCATTAAACCTCACGACATTATTGTGCTATGTCCTGCGGTTGAAGATTACGCCCCTTATGTAAAGAGTGTATTCAGAGGCAGCTATGCCACTGACCAAGATGGCAATCCTCAGTTAGTCTGCTCAATTGCAGACAGAGCCCCCTTGGATGCTGATCCTATGGTCAGTATGTTTATCGATATGCTGCACTTACCCGACAGCCGCTTTAGCGTGACATCTCTGATTGATTACCTGCACATTGAAAGTGTGCAACGAAAATTCGGCCTAACGCCTTCAGAAGTAGAGCTTTGTGAAAAATGGATAAGTGAAGCCAATATTTATTGGGGTAAAGATGCGGAACATAAAGCTGCCATCTTGCAACAAGCAGAGGTGAAAGACATCTATACTTGGGAATGGGGATTGTCTCGTCTATTGAAATCGGCGCTTTTTGCTGACGAGGACGCCGATAATTTACCTTTTGCTATGGTTAACTGTGTAGAAGGTCAATCCTTATCCATACTGGGCAAGCTAATTCTGTTCATTGAAACCTTGCAAACCATCTACGCTGGCTTGCAAACACAGCGTAGTATGCAAATGTGGCTGGGTTTTATGCAAAGCGAAATCCTAGAACAACTGTTTGCCGAAAAAGATGACAATCGGGCTTTGGCAACGCTGAAAGCTGCCATTGAACAAATTAACAATAACATTTTAAAAGCCAAACACGAGCATCAAGTTAAATTATCTGTTGCCCGCGAAGCGCTATCTAACTTGTTATCCAAACCAGATCCAGTGAATCAGTTCAATACCGGACAAGTGACATTTTGTTCTATGGTACCCATGCGAAGTGTGCCTTTTGAAGTGGTGTGTATTTTAGGTTTAAATGACGGCGTTTTTCCTCGTAGCGCACAGCCCCTTAGCATTGATTTAATGGTCCGAGATAAAGCTAGAAGTACAGATAGATCAAGACGTAGCGAAGACAGATACATGTTTTTAGAAGCCTTAATTTCTGCTCGACAATATCTGTACTTAAGCTATCAAGGTAAGAGCATTAAAGATAATGGAAAACGCGAACCGAGTTTGGTATTGCGGGAGTTTATGGACTATTTAAAGCAAGCTTTTGATTGTGTTCCTGTTACTGAACATCCACTACAACCATTTAGTCCAAAAGCCTACGAAAAAGACAAATTAACAGATGCAGATTGGGCACAACGACCTTCGTTTTCGAGTGCTTGGCTAAAGGTTGCGAATGAAAAAGTCATAACCATGGCTGATTTACGCTGTGAATTTGAATTACCCGCCTTTATTGACGCAGATGATTTAGTAAGCTTTTATACAGATCCGCTGGCAGCTTTTGCGCACCACCATTTGCACTTATCCTTCGATAGATTTGTAGATGCACAAGACGATACCGAACCTTTTGAAGCCTCAGGCTTAGTGCGCTATCAAATTAATCAATTCTTAATAGACCTAGCAGCTAGACAAGAAGCTTTGGCTTTCGAGCAAAAAATACAGCAAATGCACAAAGCTGGAGATTTACCCGAAATTAGCTCCCAGCAAGATATTTATCATCAAGCATTTACTGGTTTAGCTCAATCGTTTGCACAAGATTCCTATCTTGATGATTCTCAAGAAGTAAGTGAATTTAATACGGAGATATCGGTCAACAACAAAACCATAATATTAAATTCATTTACGGAAGTGGATATTCACAACAATAGTCAAATTCTTGCTAATCACCAAATATCAGTAAAAGACTTATTTGGCACCTGTATCAAACATGCCATAAAGCGCATAGCGTCTAATAAACCCGTTTCCACTGTCTTGACCTTTGTCGATATAAAAGGCTATTTAAAAGGGATTCAAACTGGCGATAGTAAATCTTCGCAACCTAAAATTGGCCAGCTTGAGCTGAATGATAATAATTTTGATGCGTTCAAAGCAAAGGCATTCCTTTCTACCTTATTGCAACATTATCAAACCGGAATGCAGAGGCCAAGCATGCTGCATTTGGAGCTAGGTTGTGCAGCGAATAGAGCGGTAATAAAAGCTAAACAAAGCAATTATCAAGATACTGCTGATATTCCAGATGCACTAAATAAGGTGTTAGATAATGAATATTTCGCAAATGACTATGTAGCGTATTTTTTCCCCGACAATGTCAGCGCAGAACACATAGATAGTGAAAAGCTAGAACAGCTTTACTTTGCGCACCTACCTCAAGGGTGGGAATGCTAATGAACAATCAGCCTCTTATTCCCTCGCCTTTAGATGTTGGTGCCATGGCGCTCAATGGTAGACACATTATTGAAGCCAGTGCTGGAACAGGGAAAACCTACAATATTACCCGTATTTTTATACGTCTGTTATTGGTGAAACAGGTCGAGGTGCAACAGATTTTGGTGGTGACATTTACTAAAGCGGCAACAGAAGAACTGCGCGGTCGCATCGCTGAGGCGGTAAATGAGTTGCTAACCTGTATCACCGAAACGCCGGATAAAATTGATGATCAATTTCGTCAAATAATAGAACAAATTCCAATTGATGAAGAAGTCGACGATCAGCAACGAGCTCAATTAAAAAAAGCAGCCGTTCTACTGAAGTCCGCAGCCCTAGACTTAGATGAGGCTTCGGTATTTACTATTCACAGCTTTTGTCAGCGTGTAATTAAACAAACTGCGTTTTTACGTCATCAAAGTTTTACCCCTGAAGTCATTCACAGTAGCCGCGCCTATGTACTGCAAGAAGTGCAAGACTGGTTCAGGCGCCATCAAACTGAACAACCCATAGTGTCTCAACTTGAACAACTGGGAATACTTACGCCAAACCAATTCGTTGAAACATTTTATCCGGCGCTCATTGGCTATAATACGTTAAGTGTTATGGATATTGCCCGATGCTCAGCTGAAAGTGAATCAGTGGCAATAAAACAACAAAAAGACTTAGCACTGGCTAATTTAAACGACCTTTATCAAACATTTTTTAATCACCCACAAGTAACCACCGCTATTACACTGCTACAGACTCAAATAGCTAGCATGCAAGCCACCTTGAGTGCTGAAAAAGCTGATCGCATAGCGGCGTTTGAGGCATTGATGGATTGGTTAGCCTTACCAAGTTATGACAACTTGGTAGCAAAAACCAAAGTAAAACCGATCTTTGGTAAGAAATTAGTTGATAGATTTGTCGGTCATTTTTCAGGTAACACAGATGCTAAAGACGATTTAGCGGCATTTGCGGACAAATATGCCACCTTGTCTGATGAAGCCAAATCATTATGTTCTGAATTAAAAAAATTCGATACTGAATTGGCTAAACTTGAAAAGAAACAACAAGAAAACATCCAATTTGAAGCACTTTATCAAGAGGTACTGACTTGGATTCTGGATATTAGAGGTCGCATTCTATCCAATAAGCAGCAACATGAAGTGATAGACCATGACGATACTATCCATAGTTTAGCGGAGGCTATTTCACAGGGAAATCAAGGCTTAATAAACTACATCAGAACACATTATCCCTTTGCCTTGATAGATGAGTTTCAAGATACTGATAAGCACCAGTATGCGATTTTTTCTCATTGCTACCCCCAAGATGCCACTAACACTATGTTGGTAATGATAGGTGATCCCAAACAGGCGATTTACGGCTTTAGAGGTGGTGATATTAATACCTATATTCTTGCTCGTGAAGGGGCTCAACTTTGGTCCATGCAACATAATTACCGCTCTTCTGATGCTGTCATTAATGGCTACAATTGTTTGTTTTATGGCGCCAAAGTGACTGAAAACTCAATATTGGATATTAAAAACCGATTACCTTTAGCGCAGCATGATCAGCGCCTTGAGCAAAAAGTAGAAGCAGATAGAGATTCTATTATTCAGGATGCGCATATTTTCGATCCGCATATCCCCTACCCTTGGATTTATCCTGGCAAAGATACACAAACAAACAAGTTGTCAGACAGCAGAAAAGGTGCCATCCATTTTCAACTAAATGAAGATATTTGGACAGATACTAGCCATCATCATGGCAAAACTTTTAAGGCTGAACAAGCACTCGCAGTTGCCAATGAAATAGTGCGATTAACAAAAGAAACCAAGATTGAAGACGCGCCTGTAAAGTTTAAAGATATTGCAATTTTGGTAGCTTCAAAATCGGAAGCCAAGTATATACAAGATGCGTTAAAGCAGGCGGAAATAGCCTCGGTATACCTAAGTGAAAAAGCGGATATCTTCGGGAGTAAAGAAGCGACTTATTTGTATCAAGCGTTAGATGGCATTTTGCATGCTAATCAAAACCACAAGTTTTTTAGAGCCGTAAGTACAGAGCTTTTCGGGCTGTCCGTGGAAGAATTGCACCAGCTTACCACAGACATGGATAAGTTTGATGCGCTAAAAGAGCAAATGCATGAGTTGCAGCAAATTTGGTTAAATGAAGGTGTGCTTGTACTCATCACTAGCTTGCTGAAATCAAGGTTTAAAACCCATAGAAATGATGTGCTCAAAGAGCGCATCTTGACAAACTACACCCATTTATCTGAATTATTAAACGCACAAAGCAATGCCAGTGAGCATGCTTATCAATTACTGAATTGGTTTAAAAAGCAATTGCCACTGAATTCAGCTGAATCTGATGTTCCCCTTGAGCAAGATGAGAACGTTCAGCGCTTGGAGTCTGATGAGGCTTTGGTACAGATAGTCACCTTGCATAAATCAAAAGGTTTGGAATATCCCATAGTATTTATTCCTTTTGCGGGCCATGAGCCATATTCACCACGACCAAACCACATTTTACGTTATTTTGATCCTGAACAGGCTTGTATTAAGGTGCAAATAGGCATAGACGATACGTCTTCAGCTTGGCAAATGCAGCAAGACTTTGCTGAGCAAATACGCTTGCTGTACGTGGGAATCACGCGAGCTGTTCATCGTTGCTATTTGGGAATTGGACGTCAATCCCGTTATGAAAAAACGGCCCTTTATCATTTGCTTATTCATCAAGGAATTAATAATCCTTACGCGCAATTGGTGAGTTTGACCGAACATGCACCAGAGTTGTTCTATACCGATTTTTTTGGCAATGATGAGCAGGTTGATATAGCCAAAAGTCAGCAGTTAGCTATTGAATTACAAGCAAGTTCTTTCACTCAGTCGACAGATCAAGCATGGCAACTTGCTTCATTTTCAAAAATCGCGAGACAACATAAGACGGTAGATTTAACAGAGAAAGACCGCGACCAGAGTCTGCAATTGCCAAAACCTTCGCCCGCCGATGTAGAAGAAGAAAACAGTGAATTTAATCTAGACTGTCGTTTCAGCATTCAAAGAAGTGCTGATACTGGCAACCTACTACACAATATTTTAGAAGACCATGATTTTTCAAAACCTATTCAATTGGGTATGGAAAATCCACACGTCGCCTTTTATGCAAATACTCATGATACTCTCGATATTCAAGGACTGAACACTTGGATAAATGCCATATTGAACACGCCAATTCCAGAGGTTGATAAACAAGGTAGTTTTACTTTGGGATCTTTGACCGCACAAAATACCCTTAAAGAACCGGAATTCTATTTTCCATTAGATGAACTAAGTGCAGCCAAGATATCACGCATTTTAAAAGAGCACAGGCAACAAAATTCTATTGCTGCTGATTTTCCAATGCCCTATTTCACAATGGAAAATTTAAATGGCATGATGCATGGATTTATCGATTTATTGTTTATTCACAACGGACGCTATTATGTTGCCGATTACAAATCGAACTATTTGGGCGATAAGGCTTTAGATTACGGCGATGCACAGCTAACAAAGGCGATTTTAGAGCACAATTATGACCTGCAATACATTATTTATTGTTGGGCATTAGACAAGTATTTAGCAGCCCGAATTCCCGATTACCAAAGAGAAAGAGATTTTGGCGGCGTTTATTACTTCTTCCTACGCGGCATGTCGCCACAGTTTCCCCAAGGCTCAGGCATTTACTCCACACAACTGAGCAACACTTTGTGGCAATTGTTGGAGGATACTTTATGAACTGGCGTCATTTAATCAGCCGATTTCATGGTGTATCCCAATCAGATGCAGTAATCGTAGCTAAAATTATCGATTACTATCCTTTACCTACGTCACAGTCGTCAAAAACAGAGGTTATATATAGTGTACTGTTAAAGCTACATTTGCACTTGCAACAAGGCAATACCTGTTTGCCGCTAGATGGGATTGCTGGACAAACCTTGTTTAGTAGCCAAGTGCAAGACAGTGATCTTATTGAAACTGAGGATCATACTTTTGCCCCCGGGATACAACTACCCAATGTAGAGCAACTACAAGAACTGCTCTCACTCTGGTTGCAAACCTCGGCAGAAACACCACCTTACGTATTGATAAAAGACACATTGTGTTTACGCCGTTATTATCAGTATGAGCAAGAAATATTAGCGCGCGTGCAAATTATGAAAAAGCCTATGGAAGTCGCTATTTCAGATCAGCATAAAGCACAGTTTGACGCAATTTTTGCTAACAACAACCAGCAAATAAATTGGCAAGCAGTGGCTGTGGCAAACGCGTTAACCCAACAATTTATGGTACTAAACGGTGGGCCAGGCACCGGAAAAACCTATACGGTCGCTCGTTTATTGGCTATGTATAGATGCATTCACCCAAAACGTAGCATTCAATTGGCTGCCCCTACAGGTAAAGCGGCACAGCGTCTAAGTGAATCATTAAGTGAAGCCATTGAGCAACTTCAGGAAATCCCACTTATCACAGAACAAGTTTCCAGCATTCCGGTAATTGCAACCACTGTACATAAATTACTTGGCGCTCGCGCTGATAAAACCTCTACTCGCAAGAATCAAAATAATCTATTGCGATGTGACCTGTTAGTAGTTGACGAATTTTCTATGGTTGATAGTGCATTGTTTGCCAAACTTTTACGCGCTTGCAAACCCTCTACTCAGCTAATTCTGGTAGGTGACACCGCACAATTACCTTCGGTTGAACCTGGAAATCTGTTGGCAGATTTAACCCAAAACACCAACAATGATAAATCCGAAGCTGTCGCCCACTTTATTCAGCAATTATCAGGTATAGAAGTGCCTGTAGGCGCAAATAATCAAAGCGATCATGTAGTCACCCTTAGTCAAAACCATAGGTCAAAAAACCAAATCAATCAGTTAGCACAAGCTGTGCATACTGGAGACCTCAGTCAAATGCTGAGCTTACTCAATGCCGCCAATATTTTACCGAATGATATTACCGAATCAGCGTTTTTAGAACATCAGCAAGCTAGGCTGCAACCTTTTATAGAAGAGTATTCCACTAAAGTTAAACAGGCATCACATCCCAAAACGCTGTTTGATGCACTAAAAGCATTTCGAATTTTATCTCCCATTCGAAAAGGTCCTAGTGGGGTTGAGCAACTGAATCAATGGATAAGTAATAAACTACAAAATATCGTGGGAAGCACATCGAATTTAGGCTTATTTCATGGGCAAGCCATAATGATTACTGAAAACGATCCGTCAACCGGCCTAAATAATGGCGATATTGGCGTGATTTGGTCATCTTCTGAATCAGGACAATTAACCGCTTACATAGAAAGAGATAACGGACATCCCATGCAAATTAGTATTCATCGACTGCCCAAGTATGAAACCGCTTTTGCGCTAACCATACATAAAACCCAAGGCAGTGAATTCGAACAAGTACTCATAATTTTGCCCTATCAAATCACCCAAGGCTGTAATCGAGAGTTGGTGTATACAGGAATAACCCGTGCCCAAAGTCATATCGAAATCTTAGCGGTTGAAAAGGTATTGCGCTACAGTGCAGCGCAAACCAATAGACGGGATACTGTTTTGCAACAGCTTACGAGGCTAGAGCAGAATACTAGCTGACCAAATTCCATAGATGAGTAAAAACGGCAAAGTTGAAATCGCTGCCGATTGAATAGGACCAATGCTGGTAAGCTTTGAAAACATTAAAGCAATAATAGTAAAACTCCAAAGCATCGAAATATCTATGGTATTAAATAAAGCTGCCCATGGATGGGAACTGGAAAAATTGAAGAACAAATTGTTAAGCGACATGTAATTGATAGCCTCAATTGGCAGATATCGCATGTCTTCCCCTGAAAAATAGAGTAGCGCTCCAATCATAACCAAAGAAATCGGCAAGGTGGACCATGCCGATATAGCAAACCAATGGGTAATATTTATGCGACTTTGCTTTATAATATTGCTAGCAATAGACAAGTACAAAGATCGAACAACCAACAAAATAATAATCGCCATAGTGCCCGAAAACATATTCACCGCTAAAGTTAAACTCGGCGTTACATTTTGCATATTTTCTTCCATAGCATACACAGGCACTTCTGGGTTTTGCATAATGGCATCAGTTAACATTCGGTTCTTATACCATTCAAAGTCCACATTGGCGTAATATTTGAACCAAAGTACTGCAAATAAAACTAAAAGCGCAGCAAAAGGGATTAAGCTTAGTCTAGGGTGCGAAATGATATTATCGACTTCATTTCGTGGTGCAACTAACACATTTATAGAAGTTGAGAGTAATCCGGTCATGATTATTCCTATTTTTTGTTAATGGTTCTATGCCAATGATTCTGGTATGCACCCATTATTAAAAAAAACAGAAAATTTAAATAAATAGGTGTCCAGATAACGATCAAAGTCATTCTTGGAACATCCTGGAAAAGCACAATCAGAATATTGATGACGAAGCTAATTCCTAGACCAACCACACCAATATAGAAAAACGTGCTATATTTTTTCATCCTTTATGTCCTTACAACAAAACTTAGTGGTCTCCGTTATAGCCACTGGTCTTCTTCTTCGGGCTCTTCGTAATGCCCTAATACAAATGCACTAGATAAACTAAAATTAAAATTATCTATGCCTACCCATTTTTCGATTGATGCTTTAATCAAACTCCCTGTGAGATAACAAGCTAAGCTAAGCGTACTAGCGGCCATATACATACGTTGAATTTGCATACCATCTTCAATCATGATGTAGCGATTTACGCTTTCACTTACGTGCTGACTGCTTTCTACTAAGGATCCCAATTGTGCAAACATTATTGGTGAACTTACGAACTCATCTTGAAAGCAGTTAGCCTTTAATAATTGCTGAATTTGGCGTGATGAGCACTTTTTAAATAAATACAAACAGTGATCATACTCGTCGTACAGGTAAATACCTGTTCGAAGCGAAGTCACATTTTGTATAAACATAATGAGGCGGCAGCTACTGCCGCGCCCAGTCAATGAGGAGAGGTTGTCATGACTGAAATGCGATTCTTTTCTGTTATTGTGTTTTGGATAAGCCAAATATAAAAAATTTGATAATTCTTGCAGGCTTATCGCCTTATCCGTGTAAATACTGGTATTGCGGCGAGTAAAATAAGTGTCCAAGCTAGACAAGGAGTCAAATTTGACCGCTTCTACCTTAGGCAAAAGTATTTTTTCTAGCAATTTGTCTTGTTGAGATACGTCATATATCCATTTTATTGTCGACTTAATACTCATATTATTGCTCTGTGAAAATTTTCTTACACTTTGGTAATTCTTATTATTTTCATGAGGGCCTTGGTCTGAGATAACTAGCCTTTCACCATGTAAGAAAAAACTGTCCATGATGCTTCTCCTTTTAATTCTTTTGGAGTATTGTGATTTAGAAAATTTTGGTTTATTCCTTAACAGACATGGCAATTAAACTAAATTTTTGTCAACCATGTATGAGTTAGGCAATGGGAATGCGTGAGTTATTTGCACATCATTTGTTAGGTGGCTATCAAACAATTTTTTTATCTGATATATTGTGAGGCAAGTGTTATTTATTTGTTAGGTGAGCCTCATCAATACTCTCGAGGTCACGTGTATTAAGGGGTTGGCGTGAACACTGAAAAACGTTCCTGCTTAGTAGTTGGCGAATGGATAGTTCATACCGAACTTTCCATGCTCCAATCTAGGCATGGAGAACTTGTCGAAATGGAGTGGATGGCCATTGAATTACTCAATTATATGGCAAACCACAAGGGAGAGGTATTGTCTATTGATGACCTTATCGACAACGTTTGGACAGGAAAAGTTATCACCCCTGGAACCGTTAGACGCATCATTAGTTTATTGCGAAAAGCACTCGGCGATGACATTAAAAATCCCCAATATATTCAAAATATTCATAAGCGTGGCTACGTTTTAATTGCAGATGTGGGCTATAAAGTTCATTCTTCACCTAATTTAAAGTCGAGTGAAATCCCCAAAAATAAAAAGGTCAGCCAAGTACCTCAAAAAACCAAGGAAAACCCAAACTGGTCGACAAAATCAAAGAAGCCCCTATATCTCATTTTAACGGCTACCATTACCGCAATTTTTATCGTCGGCGTAATGCAGTTTTTTCCTTTCAATAAATCTAAGCATGTGTATCCCTTAGTTGATATTAAAGGGGGTGAAAAAGACGTTAGTTATATTCCAGATACCAATAAGGTTCTATATTCCTATAAAAGTGGTCGCGATGAACCTTGGCATATATCAAGCTTTCATCTCGTTAATCACTCTTCAACGGCATTAACGAGTGGCGACGCCGACGATTTTAAACCTGTTTATTCCGCTAACTCGAATAAACTCGCTTTTCTCCGCAAATCAGGCTCTGAATTTGCCATTATGGTAGGCGATTATTCAGACGATGGACCACCGCAAAATTTACAGAAAATATATTCAGCTGAAAAACCCATTAACACTATAATATGGAATCAGGACGGAGACAGCTTATTTTTTTCAGCCATTGATGAAAGAGATATTTATTCTGTTTTCACTGTGAATATTGACACCAAAGAGATAATACGTCTCACCCTGCCGAGTTCTCATAGTGGTGGTGATTATTTAATTTCGGTAGACGAAAGTCACTCTTATCTTGCGGTCGCTAGGCTATTCAGAAATGAAACTGAAGTCATTGTTTATCGATTAGAAGGTTTTTCACCTACCTATACAGCGAAAGTAAAATCTATTATCAAGTCGTTAACTTGGCACAACGAGCAATTACTATATCTAATAGGTAAAACGGTAATGAGTATTTCGCCAAAACAAAATTGGGCAGAAGAAACCTATTACGTGAGCCCTACGTCCATCAGTCAAATGACGTCTCAAAGCAACCGGCTATTTATCATTTCCGGCGATTTAAGCAACGTTGAAATTCGCCAAGTCAATAATCCATTTAATGAGAATTCAGGGGAAGGCAACGCATTTTCCATTAGCTCCCCTTTCCGCGACTTTTTTGGCATTTACTCAAAAGTAAGCGATAGGATTTATTATTTATCCCATAAAAGCGGATTACGACAGATCTGGCAATGGGATCCTGTCAACGGTCATAGCCAATTAACAGAATTTGATGATTATCAACAAATCGATAATTTACAAACTGCTTATGATCAGGAGTTAATTACCGGCACTATAGGTAGAAAACTCTTTGTACTAAACCCTGACACTAAAAAATTGGTGTATTATTCTCCAGAAAATCATTATGTGACCTACCCTGCATGGTCAACGGATTCGAATATTATCTACTATGTAAATTCTTATTTGAACGAAAGCGAAGTTTGGCAACTTGATATCAGTAGCGGCGAAGCAACACGTTTAGAAAAAGGCATCTCGGCAATAGCCTCAACTGCCATCAAGAACACCTTAGTTGCGCAAAGTGATCTCGGTACATTTTTATATGATGTGAAAAACAAAACACGTAAAGCCATTGATATACCAATTAATTTAAAAGTGAATTACACTTGGCAAGTAATAAACACCCATTTATATTATTTTGAAATTAATGGAACTCATACAGACTTGGTACGTTTCAATTTGAATACTGGGGAATTGGATAAAAGGGCGTTTGATGTGGAGCTATTGAATGCTAAATTTTTCATTAAGCAAGATGAAAGTAGTATTTTGGTTAACGCGTTTTCGCCGGCTCAAACTGACATAATGGAATTAAGGTAAGTTAAGAAGCATAGAAGGACACTTACCTCAATTCCACCGACTGAAATAAAACTTGGGGATTAATTGTCAATCAACAATTAGTTGCCGCCGTTAGTTTCGCCATCAGATCTGCGATCTTTAGGGATTAAACATTCTGGCATTGGCCAGCAGTTATAAATTTCCCACTCATCATCAAGACGGTCAGAGCCACCAAGTGTAAAAGGGGTGTAATCGAAAGATAAAATATCATCATCTTTAGATGTTTCTTTTTCTTCTTCCGCTGTTACAGCAAAACAAGCTGTCATTGTGATAGTAGCGACGATTGCAGTTCTTTTTAAAAAGGTAGGCAGTTTCATTATATATCTCCATTAGTACGTCTAGTACGTCAAATTATTATGTTTTTGAAAAATTCTGAAAAAAGCTTATCAACATGAAAACTTTTTTTGTTCGGCTGACCCTTATTACTTTTATTCAGCTAAATTAAAAAGTAAATGATGAAAAAGTGAGTTATTTGTGAGATTTGAAAATTGAATTTTTGTTCAATAATTTCAAAAACTTAAAATTGAAAAAGTTTGTATTAGGTTTTTGTTATGCGATCCAGACGGTTTTAAGAAGGTGATATTGAGAAATATTTAAAGGGAAATAGCGAATTATTTAATTTTGCGATTATTTTTTCTTAATACTCAAGGTTTGCCAATAAATATTGCGCCTACCAAGCTTATCAGCTACTAAATCAGTTTCTAACATCGCTATAGCCCCTAATTTATCTGCCTTAGCGATTAAATCATCAATATTTATTTCGAACATTGCTCTAGCATAAAGCTCCTGTGCCCCCATACCCAATTTTATTGTCAAGATAAGCACGCCATCGTCTGCTAATAAGCTTAAAAGCTTTTTTAGCGCCAACGCCTGCTGTTCTGGCTGTACGTGCATCCACACGGCGCTAAGTAGTATTAAATCGAATTTAGTACTCTGTTCTGGAGTATGTCTAAGGCTAGGCAATTCGTCCTGGATCCAGTCTATGTTTAGCCCAAGAGTAGAGGATTGACCAACTTTAAGCATTTCAATGGCAGGCTCAACAGCCACACAATAATAATCAATCCCTTTACTTTGCGCTGCTATCGCCAAATGCTTTATGTCTCGACCGACTCCAGCCCCTACATCTAATATTCTAACTACGTCTTTGTTCCACAATGCTTCTAAATGCCTAGACCATCCAGCATGCACTGCATCAAATGGAACTGACGAGTATTGTTGTTTAAGTTCTTGTATGTTGTCGTTGTAGTAGTTGGTTGGCATAACAAAGCAGATTATTCAAAATAGTTTATGAGGATATAGGATTAATTTCCCAATTTCTTTTACTTTGTACAATAGAGCGTGTTTATCTTTGATTTTCTTTAAAAAAATTTTAATATCTTTGGTTTGGCGTTTTAAGCACCGGATAAAATCATGACATTACTTCAGGATCCTGCCATCGACTTTGCGAAGTTCTTTGATAAGTCTCATTTGTTAGAGGTCAAGAAGGGTACCATCATGCAATTGGACGGCGCAGATTGCCCAAACTTTTTATTAGTAAAATCCGGCACGGTAAGAGTATATGCCTTGAGTGGGGACAGCAGAGAAAATACGTTATATCGCATATCAAAAGATGAGACCTGTGTGATAACTACTAGCTGTCTATTAAGCGAACGTCCTTACCCCGCCATTGCCGAGGCCGAAAGTGATGTTGAAATTCGCTTTATGCCAAAAGCGAAATTCCATGCCTTGTATGATGAGTCGCCTGAGTTTCGAAATAAACTGCTACAACTGCTCAGCCACCGAATCGGAGTACTAGTGGATACCATATCAGTACTTGGCACTTTTAGCATTGAGCAACGTTTAACAACAAGGTTACTAAAAGAAAATAGCCTTGTTATTCACGCAACTCATCAACAGCTTGCTGATGATATAGGTAGCTCTAGAGAAGTGGTGAGTCGTCAATTAAAACGCATGGAAAAAGCCGGATATTTAAAAGTGCAACGAGGTACTATTGAGCTTATTAACTTGCGCTAAATCAAAAAAATACATTAAATCTAGCATTAGGTGATTAAGTCACAGACAAACAATGTCATTAGTTGCTTAATAGGATCTCAATCAACAATGGAGATCTACCATGACAAATGAACATAACATCGATCGCGCTATAAGAGTACTTCTAGGTATTGCACTTCTTTCATTAGTTTTTTTCGGACCGCAAACCCCTTGGGGCTGGATAGGTATAGTTCCATTACTCACTGGAATTGTTGGTTTTTGCCCACTTTACAAAATCTTTGGCATCAACACCTGCCCGATTTCAAAGTAATGGCGAAGAAAAATTAAGCCCTTTATCATAAAAGAGCTTAACTAAGGATTTATTGCTGCAACAAGGAAATCGCTTCGGTATGGTTTTTACCCTTGGCCAAGTCAAGGGCTGTTTTGCCCTGCTTGTTTTTTAAATTTTTGTCAGCGCCATTTGCCAACAAGATCTTTAATTGCTCGATTTTTCCTAAATAAGCCGCATCCATGAGTGGGGTATCACCGTTGTTATTTCCAATATTTATATCTGCACCATTTTTCACAAAAAATTGAAATAAATCGATGTCCCTAGTATTCCAGCCAACGATAGTTAAGGCTGTATCTCCATTAGATGTCTGAGCATTAATATTTGCGCCTTGAGATAACAGCATTTTTATACCCGTTAACAGGCTATCGCTATCTAAAAATCGAATTACGTAAAAAGGCAGTACCTTACTCTTAGCCGCATGCACATAATCCTTGTCGCTAAAATGTTGTTGCAAGATCGCATAATAATCCTGTTTATTTTGCTGTAGTGCAAATTCAAATACCGAAAGCCCATGTATTTCAACATCAGTTGCGTCAATGCCATGTTCAAGCATCATCTTAGCTAATGAGGTTCGCGAAAGGATAATCGATTGATAGAAAGCTTCATTCACAACGTCTTTATCTAGCTTATTATTGCCTTTTAAAGCTTTGGATAGAGCCACTTTATCGTCGTTAATAATGGCATTTATTACCGGGCTTTTGGGTATATAAGCGTCTTCCGTTTCTTTTAAAACTTTTGTCAACCAACCGCTATTAGTTGAAACTCGAGTATAAAACTCCCTGACACCATAATTGCCTTCCTTAAAACCATTGCTTACTTGATAAGAACTAACACCAAGGAGGTAAAGCTTATTATCCTGTTCAACAAAGGCTGGTCCACCGCTATCACCTCTAGAGCTTATGCCTTCAAATTCTGTAGCTGTTTCAGGTGCATTGAAAGTAAACCCAATGACAAATTGATCTACGCTATCCACAGTGTTGGTTGCCGCTCTTTCGATACCATCGTCTCTGATCAAGCCGTCTTTACCATTGCCAAAAGTACCGCGCCCCACAAATACTACTTGTTTATTTAATTCCTTATCCCCTGAATATATAACCGCTGGTTTGCTATTTTTAATAGGATCCTTCAATTGCACTATGGCAATATCATAGAGCTCATCATTTTCTCGGGTAAATTGTGGATGCACAATAATGCGATTGACTCTATATTGCTGATCTAAATGGCGAGCAACATAAATGCTGTTTTCTTTGCCTTGCAAACAATGAGCAGCAGATATGATCCAGTTCGGTTGAATAACAGTTGCAGCACAGCCACCAATATATGCCACTGAAGCGGAATAATTTTCTGCTAAAGCTTTATATTTACTGTCTTCAATGTCATGGCGTATTACGATTGCTTCTGATAAGTATGAAATAAGCAGCATCAAAATAAACAATGCTTTTTTTAATAATGACATCCTTTCCTCCAATTCCCCATATTTGAAGTTTTAACTTTGATTGCGGTGAATATTGCCTCAAATTAAGGGGGCTTTCTTATCCATTCGTACAGAAAACATGATTAAATGGGTATAAGCTTACTAAGTATTTAATAAATAAAGGGTGGAATGTTAAAGTGAAACAGTAAAAACTTCAATTTTCCATTATTTTTCAAAGGACAAGCTTAATGCTTAAAGCAATTTCTTCTTTTTCTTCTATATATTTCCTTTGCTTATTCATCCTGCTCTCTACGCTGGTGAAGGCTGAGCAAGTTATTCACCCAGTAAACATGCCTAAAATCGTCGGCTACTACCCAGCATGGGAGGCTGAAAGAGGTTACACCGTTAAAGATATGGTGGAGCGCGGAGCTGCAGACAAACTTACACATTTATTATTTGCTTTTGCAGGCGTTAACGAGCAGGGACAATGCTATATCGCTGATCCGCAAGCTAGTATGAAAAAAGCATACAACTCCCATGAAAGCCTTGATGGTGTTGCTGATAATGAAGACGCGCCTGTAAAAGGTGTAATTGGACAATTTGTTCGGCTAAAAAAGCAATATCCAGACCTAAAAATCCTATGGTCTGTGGGCGGTTGGGGATTATCACCAGGCTTTGTGGAAGCCGCTAAGAACATAGAAGCCTTTGCTGACTCATGTTTCAATATGATTTACGACCCTCGATGGAATGGTGTATTTGACGGGATTGACATTGATTGGGAATATCCCAACGCTTGTGGCGTTGTTTGTGACCATAGTGGTCGCGATGGTTATTACAAACTCATGAAAGCTGTACGCACCCGTTTTGGCAACGACGCCTTGGTAACAACTGCTATTGGCGCCCAATCAACCGTGCTCAACGCCGTAGATTATGGAAAAGCCGCTCCCTTCATCGATTTTTATATGCCTATGACCTATGATTTTTCAGGCACTTGGGAAGCGCAAGGACCTGTTTATCCTCATTCTCCTTTGTTTGCCGTTGAAGGCGCCGACCCCACACGTAATTCAGATCACGCCATTAAAACTCTCTTATCCCAAAATGTGCCAGCTGACAAAATTCTTCTCGGAATAGGTTTTTATGGTCGCGGATGGCAAGGTGTAAAAAATGAATCTGTTTTAAGTATTGCCACCGCGCCAGCTCAAGGAAAGAACGAAGTTGGAGCTGAGAATTATAATACCTTAATCGCACGTTGCAGTAATATCGACGAAATTACAGGCACAGCATACAGCTTTTGCAACAATGAATGGTGGAGTTTTGATACCCCTAAAACAATTTCAATTAAAATGGACTATGTTAACGAACGCCAGCTTGGTGGTGCATTTTTTTGGCAACTCAGTGGTGATACCAAAACCAACGATTTATTAAATGCCATTCATCAAGGCCTCAACTAATTCTTAACCATTTTAGAAAAAAATAAGGCAACCATAGGGTTGCCTTACTCAACTACTATCATCTAATGACAGTAACAGGGAACCGTATTAACGTTTTGCATCTAATGCCGCTTGAAGTTTATCCAAATCTTCGTAACTTAAATCTGCTTTTTCAATGAGCTTAACTAGCGCATCGATTTTACTTTTGCCGTCACCTGAAACAAAAACAAAATCTTTATCACCCCCAGTACGGAAAACTTTCATACCTTTAACTGTAACCATCTCGGAGTCTAATTCCATGGTATTTCCGTTTTCAATAACAATGACCTTGTGCAATTCTTCTTCTGACATTTCGTGGTCTGGGGAGTTTTCACGCACATTTTCCAATACATTCATGACCTTTAGGCGGGTTTCCTCATCTAATTGATACAAATGACTTTCGACTAGGGCCATGTCTTCAAGATCGTCAAATGAAAACTCTATGGTTTCAGCATTCAAATCAGAACCTTTAACATCAATGACTACACTGTCTTCGGAATCTGCTTTAATGGTAAATACTTTGTGTTTGGTCTTATCATCGCTAGCATCAGCATTAGTAATGAAAGTGGTTAATAACGCAATAGCGAAAAGTCGCTTTAAGATAATCAGTGGCATAGTCTTTTCCTTGTAAAACAGTTTGATTAAAGAAATTTAGGCTAAATTTGCAATCTTTCATATTTGCCTAATACGCCAATTCTTTTACAAGCCTTGTGCCAAATTAAAATTTCTCATTTATTTCATACAGTTAGCTTTATAAGCTGATTTTTTCTTGGTTTTGAAGATGAAAAACATCCTCATATGAGGATATGATATCCTGATATCAGCAATGTATTCGAATCTAGCTATCACAACGTTTTAAAACTATATATTTTTCAATTGGTTATAAACCACATAAACTGGTGCATTATTTGAATAACTAAAGTGTCAAAGAATATCTCGAAGGCAGGATAAATGAAATTGGGGTCAGCTAAGAACATCTCGTTAGCCACTTATGTATTTACACTTTTAGGTGCTTTTTTAATTGTGATGGCTATTGTGCAATTAAGTTTTATATATTTTATTCAAGGGCGTATTGCCGATGAAATTGCCGACAAAAGCTTAAGCTTATCTACCGAAGTCATCGAACTTGTTATGCCAGAAGCTGAGTCTAAAACTGAGAAAGATGAAGTTGAAGAAGCTGATCCTGAGCAAGAATTAACTGAAAAAGTGACTCAATACGAGACGCATTTTGTTAAAAAAGTCATTCGTAATTGGGATGAAAGCTCTCGGATAGAAATGGAAAATGAATTAGGTAAATTAGAGCATGAATTCGCTTTTGGAAAGTTAAACGAAGTCAAAATTGAAAAATCTGAAGGCAATGTGTTTGTTATTAGTTTAGATGGGCCAGAAAGACGTTCACAAGTGATTCAATTCGACAATAATAAATCCAGCGTGAATCGGTATTTTCAATTATTAAGCGGCGCAACCCTAGCCTTTGGCTTGCTCAGTTTATTGTTTGCATATTGGTTATCTCGCCATGTCACTAAACCGCTGAGTCGACTTGCTTTAGGTTTTTCTAATCTTAGCCAAGGCAAATTCAATACCGTATTAGCAGAAGACGGTGTGCGCGAAGTCAAACTCATGCTGCAACAGTTTAATCAGACCAGTAAGCGTTTATCCCAACTTCAAGCAATGGAACATAAGTTTCAACAACAACAGCAACTCGCTGAACTAGGTGAAATTAGTCGAGGGTTAGCTCATTCTCTTCGTAATCCTTTGCATACTATAGGACTGTCTATTGACGAAATGCGCTCGGCAGAGTTATCAGAAGACGAGCGATTGTTTTTGGCGAATCAGGCTAGGAAAAAAATCACAGCCTTGGATAGGACCATTAAATCCTTATTATTACTAACGACCTCAGGTTTAGATAGATCCCAAGATTTATCGCTTAAAGATGTTGTGGAAGATGCTGTAATGCAAATTAGTATGGGACATCAGCATGCCATTGACGTTGAAGTTATCGGTACACCATGCTTACAAGGATCTGCCACAGAATTAGCAGCTGTAGTAACTACTTTGCTCAGCAATGCGGTCGAAGCCAGTAAAAATGGAGAATCGATTCACGTCAAATTATATGAAACGGATACAGACTTCGTATTGGAAGTCATTGATAAGGGTGAAGGATTATCCCCATCTATTGCGGATAAATTATTTCAGCCTAGCATTACTAGCAAAGCTGAAGGTGCTGGTATGGGTTTATACATCGCGCAGCGTATAGTGCAACTGCATTATAATGGTATTGTAACCCTTGAAAATAATAACCAAGGTGGTTGTACAGCCAGTATCATGTTTGCCAAGGAGACGCATGCATGAGTATTAAACCTCAACATCTGAACGTTTTATTAGTAGAAGATGACAAGCAGCAACGAGAGTTAATTAGCTCTATTCTTAGCAATGCTGGTTACAATATCCAACAAGCCGACAGTTGCGAAGCTGCAATTGTGCTGTTAAAAACACATAAATTTGATCTTATATTGAGTGATTGGAAGCTCCCTTCCCTGTCTGGTCTTGATCTTCTTAATTATGTGCGTAGCAATATGCCGCTAAGTGGCTTTGTAATGGCCACAGCTCACGGCAGTATTAGCCACGCAGTAGAGGCCATGCAAGCGGGCGCTGACGATTATCTCACCAAGCCGTTTCAACGTCAGGAAATGCTGCTTGCGTTGGAAAAAGCTGAGCGCGCTTATTCATTACGTAAGAAAAATAATGCGTTAAGCAACGCACTTACGACTCAGCATCAACTGATGGAATTTGTCGGTGTTAGCGACGCAATGCGACAAGTACAAGATCGCATTAGCCGGGTAGCGAATACTGATGTAACAGTTTTAATTACGGGTGAGAGCGGCACGGGAAAAGAGCTAGCCGCCCGCGCTTTGCATAATTTATCCAGTCGTAAAAATAATAGATTTGTGCCCATTAACTGTGGTGCTATTCCTTCTGAATTAGCGGAAGCTGAACTCTTTGGTGCGAAAAAAGGCGCTTTTACTGGTGCAAACGCTGACAAGATTGGCAAATTTGCATTTGCCGATAAAGGTACACTTTTTTTAGATGAAATTGGTGAATTACCCTTATCTTTGCAAGCAAAACTACTGAGATTTTTACAAGAAGGCAGCGTCTTACCTCTGGGGGATAATAAAGAATATAAGGTTGACGTTAGGGTGTTAGCGGCGACCCACAGAGATTTATCCGCCATGGTGGCTTCCGGTGAATTTAGAGAAGATTTATACTACCGACTAAACATAGTGCCTGTTGAAATTCCGCCATTAAGAGAAAGAACGGAAGATATTCCTTTGTTATTCGATTTTTTGCTTAATAAAGCGGCGCAACAATACGCATTAAGTGTCCCTGAAATTTCCAAAAATACCAAGCAAAAGCTTAAAAGCTACTCTTGGCCTGGCAATGTAAGAGAACTCAGCAATAAGGTAGAACGTTTTGTGTTGCTGCAAGATGAAGTAGAGCTGTGTAATTTTGCAGAGACATCAGCACCCCAAACATCGCCTCAAGACCTTAAATTACCCGCTGAAGGCGTAAACTTCGAAGCACTTGAATCTAGCTTTCTATTGCAAGCCCTTGAACACACCAAGGGCAATAAAGCGCAAGCTGCTAAACTCCTTGGCATGACCTACAAAGCTTTTCTATATCGATTGGATAAGCATCAGATTGGAAAGGATATTGATTAATTTTAATAAGCTCTCGCCTTGCGCTTGTCTCGTACCCAAGTACAACTGGTGTTAGTCTGCTTAATTTCAAATAAATCAATTGCCGCAAATAAATCCGTTAGTTTTTTAAACCCGTAGTTTCGTTGGTCAAATGAAGCATGATTTGAAATATGTTTGCCAATAGTGCCCATGTTTGCCCAGCCTGAGTCATCTTCAGAAGCTTCTATGGCTTGTCGAAGCATATTAATTAGTTTGGAATCACCTTTAATGTTTGTGGGGCCTGACGTTACCACCTTTTCAGAATTATTCTCTTCATCGAGAAATAGAAATTTAGAACAGCTATTCACAAATGCTTTGGGGGCTTTTCGTTCTCCAAATCCTATTACGCGCTTTCCATCCGCTAACGCTCTGGTCACTAAAGGTGTAAAGTCGCAATCTGAAGAAACCAAACAAATAGTATCAACTTCTCGAGTGTACAAAACATCCATAGCATCAATAACTAACGCTATGTCAGTTGCATTCTTTCCTTTTGTTAGGTCAAATTGTTGAATAGGTTGTATCGCAAATTCTTGTAGGACCTCTTCCCAAGGTTTTAAGTTTGAACTTTTCCAATTTCCGTATGCCCTGCGAATGTTTACGAGCCCGTATCTGGCTAACTCCGACAAAATAACGTCAATTTTAGCCGCTGGTGCGTTATCTGCGTCGATAAATAAAGCAATTTTTTGTTTTTCTTCCAACTAAACCTCCAAAACACTCACTAGCACTCTTCGATGTTCAATAGTTGCGAATACAAATTCATTAAACAACAGCCGAACGAAAGCTCAAGTATTAATGGAGATACTGTTAAACTAAATTTTTATCACCGTAGGTACAAAGAAAAAACCTTAATATACCTGATGGTTCAGATGAAAAAATCAACAGATTTGGACTAAAAACAACATATAAGTTTTAATCTTTCAAACAAATAGATAAATGTTTGGCTAGCGTTTTTTTGTAATTTGACTTTAAATGAAAATGGAGCAAAGGTAATTTTTTCAACTAGTTTTTTTGAAGGTTTAGCACAGTTTAGTTTTTAATATTTAAACGGTACTGTAAGAACTCGGTGTTAACTAAAATCCCTAAATAGACTGAGTATAGTCGGGTGGCCAAATATAAATATCTACCAATTGAATTACTGAGGAATATTAAGAAATTGAGACACTAGTTCTCGAACTATTAGCCATTTAATATGCATTAAGAATGATAATGATATTTTAGACAATCAACACGAAATACACTAAGGGTTAGATTTGTAAAACTTCAAACAAATCATTTGTCACGTTTCCATTGAAACGCTGCATTCACATATGAATTTTGGGAACTAAACTAAAAAGTGAAAATTTCAGATATCTAAATGTAAGTAAAAAATACCGCAGTATTTCTCGATTTAACGCTCTGTAATCTGGCTAAGACCTTCAACTTTCAATCGTTTTCCTGTTGTTACCTCTAGAAATCCAATAAGAGAAAGACGTTTAGTGTGTATACCAGCGCAACCATAGAGTTGATTGTTTTTTTTATAGCCATCAACTATCAATCGAAATTCTGCTTCGTCTAGAGAGTCAATAGTGCTTTTCAATCGTTGTAATGCTTCCATAGCATCAGTGTAAGAACTAGAGGAAATAAAGCTCTCTATTATTATTTGCTTTAGTCTTTTCCCCATTCCAAGATGATCAATAAGTGCTTTGTAAATTTCTGATGCGTGCACATAAATATCGTCATACGGTACTTTTAAAGCCTGACGAGCACCAATAAACCCTTGAGGATCGCAGTTGCTGACTTTTAAACAAATTATAGGAATACCTTTTCCCAAAGCAAAGCCAGCTTCTTGGTTGGTCCAGTTGCTATGATGAAAATCTTCCGTCAATAAAACGAGCATAATTTCCATTGTATTTAAGCCATTTTCTATTTCTTTCTGCCACTCCTTCATTGGCTTAATTGCATCATGTGCAACAAATGTAGTAACCCCGTATGGCTCCAGAGCATTAGCTAATTCATGTGCTTTAGCCTTGTGAGAATCTCTGTGACTGAGAAAAACACGAAGCTTTCCCTTAGCCCACAGACCTGTTTTTTCAGGATTGACAGAAGGGGGGTTTGAAATTGGTTCAGCCAGACTGTACTGACTATCATTCTCGTCAATTTGCTCAATATAGACTTCTGAAATAAATTCATCTTGAATTTTTGGAAGCACTTTGTGTAGATCATCCTTAATTTTTTTTGATACTTCAGCTTGAGTTTCGAGTTTAATAAGAACCATTTCGTCTTCTGGCACGAATAGTGTTACATTGTGTCCATGCATACCACCATTCCAATTATCGTAAATTGCACCATAATCTACGAAGACGTAAGACGAATTTATCACTCGTGAAAGTATTGACTCATCATTAGTTTCATAATAATTTCTAATGCGCTTTAATGCTGAAATTACTTTCTGGGGTAAAACAAAATTATTGGTATCCAAACTGTCTCCATTTGAGGTCATTTAGTTTGCACGATTCTAGAACGATAACACTATATTATATAGCCGCAACTTTTTAACCATCTATCACCAGAGAAATGATTTCCAGCCGTGTATAGCGCGTTTTGCTGCCAGGACGGAGCGCAGCGTAGTATTTTAAATTCACAGAAGGATAAATCGGCGCTAAATCGACGAAACTTAAGGATATCTTTTGCACGCAAAAATCTAAATTTAATTGATTGATACTCTCAAATTATGTGAGCGTCAACAATAGCTTTAGTCAAATGTTGTAACTAACCATTTAATATGAGAATAAGTGAGAAATAACGGTATTAGGTGGGATCGTGACGCGCGCCTTTTGATTAAAGGGCTGTATGGATAATCAGTGGCATAACGTCGAAGCGCAGTTTTATCACTTAATTTAAGACGGCTGGTTGTAAGCGTTGTAAATGGACTTTGAAATGAGAAATTTGCGTTGATGAATTTCATTCGTGTGATATATCGTTAAACCTAGTTTAAATAAGGTTTGAACGCGATTAAACAGTGGTTTTATTTTACTGGTAGACTAAAAATAGGATCGCGCTTGGATCGCACTTATATTTCACACTTTATAATATAGGATCGCACTTTTCTACGCGGCCTAAGTGATAAAAGTAGAAAAGGATGTCACTTTCCCCACAATGAATTGAATGTAATCTTCTTTATCTGAAAACGTGATATTGTGAAAAACGGGATTATCGCACTTAAAGATGACTTCCCTATTAATTGGCGAGACATGAACTCTGCGGACAGTTCTATATTCATTTATATCTACTATATACAAATGTCCGTCCTTGATTTTAGAGGTTAACGCTTTGTGATGTACGCTACTCCCTTTTTGAATTGTAGGCTCCATTGACTCATCTTCTAAAATAACACTTTCAGCATCTCTCCAGGTGTTTATCCTGGCATCTTGCTTTGAGGGAGATTTATTCGAAAAGTGTTTTAGCTTTTCAATTGCTTTATTGATTGTTTTTATTCTTCCGTCTGGCGCAGATTCCAGCGGGAATTGAATTAAGCCTTGTTCGAGCCTTAATAAAAGTAAATCTATCAAATTTGCTTCAGAAGCTATTGCTAAACAACAAATGTAGTCGACATCACATAACCTCTCGCCCAACTCATAGCCTCTGATTGAATTTTGATGCCAGCCATATTTTTCGTGAAATTGTTTCCTATTTAGACGAGCTCCAGTCAGTCTTAAATCCTCTAAATATTTTCCAAATTCGTATTTGTCCACGCGCGCCTCTGAATCATTTTTTTATATTTATAGCAATTTTTTGTGTTTTTTCTATTTACAAAACACAATTTTTTGATATAAATGCAATATATTGTTACTGGATAAAGTAAAACTACACCATTATGAATCGTTTAAAGGATTGGCACAACATTGACGTTGTAGCAGCTATTAAGAAGAAGACTGGCTTGTCTCTACGACAAAACTCAATCATGCGAGGATTGCATGAATCAGCTTTTCAGCAGGCATTGCACAAGCCCTACCCTAAAGTTGAAAAAATCATCTCGGAAATCATTGGTGTAAAAGAGCAAGACATTTGGCCAAGCCGTTTTGACGCTCTTGGTGTTCGCAAAGATGGACGTAGACGCAACGAAAGCTCCAAATCACCGAAGGAGCAAAGAATATGATTAAGTACACAGCTTCTCAAATCGCTGAATGCTTGGGAAAAACCAAAAGAACGGTGCTATTGCGTGCCAAAAAGGAGTGTTGGGAATTCGAAGAAACTAAGGGCCTTGGGGGTGTATCGAAGTTATTTTTTGAATCTTCATTACCTGCAGACGTGCTTGAATCTCTCCAGGATAAATCTAAGACAAATTCGTTAATAACTAGTTTAAATAAAACTAGTCCAATTATTAAAAATATAATTTCAAAACAAGATGGCGTTACGTCGTCAAAGCTTCTTAATTTGGAAGCTTTGTCTGGTATGGATCAAAGCCAGTTAAACCGAGCAATCGAAAAAGTTGAATTGATCGATCTAGCTAATCAGTATCAAATCGAACGTAACGAACCAACGCAAATGGCTTGGAAAGGGTTCTGTGACAAATTCAATTCAGACAAGGATTTAAAATCTCAGTTTACTCACATTAAAAAAATTGGATTTTCTACCTTATGCAGATGGAAACAGTCCTTTGACAAAGAAGGATTGGTGGCGTTAGTCGATAACTGGGGAAAGAAAAAAGGTAGAACGTTAATAGATTCTAATCCATCCCTAAAAAATTACTGTACCAGCGCAATCACCCAATTCCCCCATATAAAAGGACCTCAATTAGCTAAGATTATTGAAGCTGAGTTCCAGGATTCCATTGAGCTTCCAAGTGAGGTGTCATGTCGACGTTGGATCAAAAACTATAAGAAAAAGAACCCAGCGTTATTTACCTATATTTCTAACCCAGCTGGTTTTAAAAATTCATTCATGAGTGCAATGGGCGATTTATCGTCATCTGTCACAAGAATCAATCAAATGTGGGAGTTTGATAGTACTCCAACGGATGTAATGTTGACCGATGGTCGATATTCAATTATTGCAGTAATTGATGTGTTTACACGCCGTGTAAAAGCTGTTTTATGGCCTACTTCTGCGGCGATGGGTATTGCATCGCTAATTCGCAGTTCAATATTGGATTGGGGAGTTCCTGAAGTTGCAGTAACGGATAATGGTGCTGACTATGTTTCTCACCATATCGCAAGTGTCTGGGATGCGTTAGAAGTACATAATCATCGAACAAACCCTCACAGCCCTTGGGAAAAACCTCACATTGAACGCTTTTTTAGGACGTTCTCACACGGAGTTGCAGAACTGTTTGAGGGCTATATAGGGCACAATGTTTCTGACCGTGAAAAAATTAACTCTAGACTAGATTTTGCATCTAGGTTGCTCAAAAAGAGAGAAAAAGGAAAAGATAACGAAGCCATTGATATAAAACTAACTGCTCGAGAGTTTGAGCAAAAAATGAATCAGTGGATTGAGTTTGCTTATCACCATTCAACACATTCCGAAACGAAAAAAACACCTTTTGAAATTGTCGCTGAAAATCAGAATTCAATTCGCAAAATAAAAAGTGAACGCCAGCTTGATATTTTACTTGCTCCGGTACCAGGTGATGGAATTAGAACAGTTACAAAAGAGGGCGTTAAAGTTGATGGTGCTTACTACATCCACGCTGAGCTTGGAGCTTGTATCGGTGATCGGGTTATGTGTCGTTGGAACCCAAAGGATATTGGCAAAATTACAGTATTCAGCACCATTACGAATAAATTCATCTGTGAAGCTGTAAACCCCGAAATTGCAGGTAGTGAAATATCATATCGTCATGCAGTTGAGGCTAAAAAGAAACAGCGCGCAATACTTCAAGCCAAGAAGAATGCTATCAACACCATTAGCTCTAAGTTAGAGATTTCTAATGCAGCGCAAAAATATCTTGATTACAAACAGTCTCAGAATTCCAAACTGAGTTCGCTTGAATCTAGCATTGAAGAAATTGAAGCCATCGCATTTAAGGATGTTGGTGCCACGCAAGAATCAAAAATTCAAGTCGACACCACCAAGATTTCTAATCTTCAGGAAAAGCTGAAGCAAAAGCGAGACCAAACCCAATTGCAAGAGGCCATAGAAAATCATGAACCAACGTTTAATTCAGTTCATGCAAAGGCCACCTATTACGCCAAGAGAGAATGTAAGGGCTTTTTAAGCCCTGAAGAAAAAGCTTGGCTCCTAAATTATCGTCGCGATTATCCAGGCCAAGCGGCGATGTTAGAAAAAATACTTGAAGAGCCTGGTATTCAATTTAAAAAGGAAATCAAATGAGAAGCATAACTGCACATACTGCAAACGTGACAAAAGCGTTTAATGCATATCAAAACTTAACCGAAAGCGCTGAAGATGGCACCCCTGCTATGGGAATGTTTTCTGGTAAAGCTGGATTGGGTAAAACAACCGCGGGGGCTTGGTTGTTTACCAAAGCAGATGGGATTTTACTTAGATGTTTTAAAGCTGACACGCTTGGAACTTTTTTAGAACGGCTTTCGACCGAACTCGGTCTTGAGACGGATTGTACTCGGGCCAAAATGCTGTCGAATATCATTAGAGAGTTAGCAATTTGTAACCGCCCACTTTTTATAGATGAAGCTGATTATTTAGCGGAAAAAATTGCAGTTCTTGAAACCCTCCGCGACATCTACGACCTGGCAAATGTGCCAATTATCTTAATTGGTTATGAGCAGCTGCCAAAAAAGGTAAAGCGTCTTCCACAGTTACTTTCACGCATCAGTCAGCATGTAGAGTTTCAACCAGCAAATGAAAATGACATTGCCATTATGGCTGAACAGTTAGTTGAGCATTGTGAGGTTGAGCCATGCTTGCTTGCTGAGTTACTGAAAAAGAGTAATGGAAACTTTCGACTGATAACCGTTGGCTTAAACAGTATTGAGAAGTTCTGTGTGGTGAATGGATTGGATTCGATCTCAGCTCAGCAATGGGCTGGTCGTATGTTATTCCCGACAGCGGATTTATAAAAGGATTTCATAATGAAGCGAACGCTAAGCCAAAGGAGCTGGGAATGGATTAAACACCAGCATACGTTTAGTAGTAAAGAGCTGGCTAGCGAAATGGATGTCTCATTAGCACAGGCGCAAAACGCAATTTACCACCTTAAAACACTCGGTGCAGTTCGTTCGATGCACCGAGGTTATAAGGGGACTGTTTATTCAAAAATAGAGAATGCTAAACCATTTTTACCCGGCAAGAACGCGACGAGTCCTCGCGGGGTATGTGTCCGCCAACGCATATGGCAAACCATTCGATATTTAACGAAATTCACAGTGAATGAGGTTATAGCAAGTGCAGAATGCTCTCGCGCCTCAGTCGAAAAGTTTATCAGCGATTTGCAGAAATACAACTATGTGGTTTCGGTAAGACAAGTAAAGGTGACTGACCCAATGCGCAAGCGCACCGGCAACGGACACACTTATCTTTTAATTAATAACACGGGTAGAAAGTACCCTGTTATGAGTGAGAAAGGCATGCGTGATCAGAATTTAGATCGTCTCATGCCTTTAGCTACCGAGACCAGGAAGAAGGCGTAAATATGATGCACTGGTTTTCATTGCTAGAACGCAAAACCGAAGAATTAGGGAGACGTGTAGTCGAGAAGGATCTTGGTATCTCAAGGGCTGCTCTATCCCAAGTTCTTAACCAAAAATACAAAGGAAGTTTAAACAACATCAAGGACAAAGTTTTAGCTGCTTACACTAGCGCTGAGGTAACTTGCCCGATATTAGGGGATATACCTGTAAAGCGTTGTTTGTCGGAGCAGGTAAAAACCTTTAACCCTTCCAATCCACAACGCGTGCAGCTTTACAAAGCCTGCATGCGCTGCCCTCACAGGAGGTAAACATGAATAGAACACATTTACAAAAGCGGTTTATATCGCGCATTAAAACGACAAGTGAAGCACTTGTTCATTTGGACCAATTGGGGTGTGAAGTCATTGGTCTGTCAGTTAATGATACTGGCAACGATATTGAAATTTTACCACCCCCTGATAAAGCCCATTTAAACGGCTTTCCAACGGTGATTAATCACGACAATAAAGGTCGTCATTATCTGATGATGGCAAGAGTTAAAGGCTGCAATGTTAGCTGGAAAGTTAATCAATTCAATTAGGAGAAATAGTCATGTTAGACACTAAAAAGTTAGTCGAGCGAGTGCATGAATTATCTGACACCAAAGCTTTAGATGGCTTCATGTTAGATGAAGTAGGAAATCAAATTCGCGTTAGTAACATCAAGGAGTATGACCTTATTCGTGACAAGTTGGTGAAAGAAATGGCGCGCGATGCTGCTGTGCTTGCTGATGAAATGCAAGCTGCAAAAGAGCGGTTTTCAGCGAAGTTCGAGCAGCATATTGAACGAATGGAAAATATCTACAAGGTGAAAGTTGGCGGTAGAAAAGGAAATGTTTCGCTTTCAAGCTTTGACCGAAAACTAAAAATCGAGCGGACAAAGCAAGACAGAATGACCACTAATGAACACATGGTAGTTGCTGTGCAATTAGTTGATCAATGTCTTGCTGGATGGGCAAAAGGCTCAAACCGTAATTTACAGGCGTTTGTCCGTAAATATTTTAGAACAGACGCCAAAGGTAACTTCAATATAGCTGACCTACAACGTGTACGTCGTCTGGAGCTCGAAACGCCAGATCCTTTATGGGAAAAAGCTATGGAGGCCCTTGATAACGCTATTGAGCACGACACGACAGTAACCTATTTCCGTGCTTTTGTGCGTGATGAATCCGGTAAATATCTCAATATCCCCTTAGATTTCGCCAAGGTATAGGAGGCAATATGTCACTGAATATAACAGCTTTAGCCGACGGCGATGAACATCAATCGAATGTTGTCATTACTGGTAGCGTCGAAGATTTGATCCTTATTTTAAGTGAGCTTTGCGACGACTACTCAGAACAAAAAATGGAATTAACAATTCCGGTGAGGGATGGATATGTGGAACAAATCTTAAACATGATGGAATAGACCCTATCCCCTGTTTCAGGGGATTAATTAAAGCGCTGGATATCAGCGTTTTAATTAATCAAAGGAGAGTGACATGAAACGTTTACTTACACTGGTAGTTCTAATTTTGTTTGTTATAGATGCTGCGTTACAAGAGGAATATTTACTTCTTGGTATTTACATATTTGTATTATCTCAATTGGCCGTTGTTTGTTTTTTTTTAGGATTACCCAAATGCGACAAGCGTTGATTGCCAAGATACATATTGCCAAAAAGGAATTAGGACTGGATGACGACACTTACAGAGCTGCTGTTTCGCTGGCTACTAATGGCAAAACCAGTTGTAAAAATTGCTCAATTAAAGAATTAGAAAACGTCCTATTAGCAATGCGTAAACGGGGTTATGTACCCAAAGCGAAGTCGCAAGGAAAGAAAAAGAAAAGCCCAGGTTCACGCGTTCCTAGAAGATTTGAAGAAGTAAATAAAGTTAGGGCGCTTTGGTGTGAAATGCATCGACACGGTTTTTTGGTGGATGGTAGCGAAAACGCTTTGGCCAAGTACGTCAAACGAATGACAAAAATAGAATCCCCTGAGTGGTTAAATCATGAATCTGGCTACAAGGTTATTGAGTCGCTAAAGAACTGGTATAAGCGAGAAATGCTAAAAGTTCTTTTAGCTGTCAAACCCTATGAAGTCGACGAAAATGAAATTTCTTTTAACCAAACCTTAGTAGCTTACAAAGCTCATATTGGAGAAGTCGATGAATGACAATCAAGATGAATTTAGCTTTGATGATGACTTTGATTTGTTATTGGAAAACCTTCCAGAAGCGACGGCAGACAAAGATGTAGCTCAAATGCGATACAAACAACACCTTTGGGAGTTGGTATTGATCATTGAGCGAAGACTGCAAAAAGAAGGCTTAGATGAAGATGAAAGTTATAAATTGGCGTGCACGTTAATTGCTGAGATTGCCCACTATGAAGGAGGGGAAATGCGGTACCTGCCTCGTGGAGACAAGCTCAAACAAGAACTTCGTAATATTGAAATGTTCAAACTTTGGCACCTTAAAGGGTGGATGATCGAGAAAATCCACAAAAAATACTGCCCTGAATTAAACGTGATCCAAGTGTATAAAATTCTACATGTTAAGAGAAAAGAATACTTAGCAAAAATTCAACCTAACTTACTCTAGGTAAACCTATGAAAGATTTAATTCACCCAGATTATAACCCTAAAGATATGTTGTTAGACGAAGTCACCCAACAGCCATTGTCAATGGCTACATTGATCGGCGTAATGGCAAGAGATATGGAGGATGAACAGTGTTCAGAATTAAAGCAATGGCTAGGTACATTGCTCGTTAATGGCAAGCGAACGCAAGTTCAATTAGTACTAACGTCGACCGATTATGTAGACGAGGATTAAGCATGGCAGCGCTTAAACCTGAAATAGACATTGGTTTAGCTGCGCTGTGTCTTCATGCCGCGCCACAGCAAGTTTTATCAATAGATGATATTGCTGAAGTTTGTGGCTGCAATAGAAGTTATATTTGGGCACTGGAAAGAAGAGCAGTGAAAAAAGCGCTTATTTTCGCCAGACGTAAAGAATTACACTTATTTTTGAAGGATTAACCGTGTTAGATTTTTTAGAAAAATCATCTTTGACCACCTCTGATTTTAATGCTGAAGCTGAGTTTTTAATACCTGATTTTTTAGCTAAAAATATGATAACCATGATTTACGCTGATGGTGGAAACGGTAAGAGTTGGCTCGGTTTTTCCCTTGCTAAGTACTGTGCATCGTTGCCAAGTGTAAGAGTGACTTATTTGGATTTTGATAACCCTCTAACGGTCTTAAAAGAACGTCAAATTGATAAACAGCTCATAGAACCATTATCAAACTTGCTTTATGTCCAAAGGAGTAAATGCGAGATGTCACCAAGTGAGCTGCTTGGCGCGCTTCAAGCTAATGCTATTGGGAAAATATATGAAAATCACATATTCATTATAGATTCTCTTCGAGATTTTACTGATGTTGATAATAACTCTCGGGCTATGGTAACAATGGAACAGCTAAAGGATATTCGTGAAGCTGGAGGCACTTTAGTGGTGCTACATCACTCTAACAAAGATGGTCGAAACTATCAGGGAAGTAATAATATAAGAAACTCCGTTGATAACATGTTTCAGTTGAGAAAACTTGAATTATCCAGCGGAATTGGTGTATTACTGATATGCAAAAAAGAGCGCTGTGCAATACGAGATAAAGCTTTTGATATCGACCCTAAAACATTTAATTTAACTGAACGTGATGTTGCTGATGCTAAGTTAACCCAAGAGGACGTGAGCTTTGTTTCACAAGTTAAAGAGGCTCTAACCCAGCAGGGAGAGCTAAATAAATCAGCTTTATTGGAATCTTGTGGATTCACCAAAGATGATAAAACGGCTCGCAGCAGACTTGAAAAATATGAAAATGTGTATTGGAAAAGTGAGAAGCGTCATACTCGCATTTTTTACACATTGATAGATTAAAGCTACAACTGTTACAACCTTTACAACTACCAGTATTTATAGGGGTTGTAAGAGTTGTAACAGTTGTAACCTAAACTTCCAAAACCTTTCTTATTAAAATACTCTAATCCCTTAGCTCGCGCTAATATCACTTTAGGAACATGCTTCTCTACACTGCGGTTATCAATTTAAAACCCAGTTAAAACGAGCGGTTTATGAGTATCCTTGGAACCCTATTATCTGTTGGCCCTTCCGTCATTAGATTATTCTCGCAATCTCGCAATGATAATGTTGGAAAATCTGCGGGGATCTTGGCTGATGCCATTGAAGCATTTCAAAACAATCCTACCTCAAATGAAAGGTTACTTTTGCAAAGTACCATTGACAGTCTTGATCCTAATGAATTGAGTGAATTAAAAGTTGAGTTGGAGAAATTAGAGGTTGAAAAGAAAAAGCTGGTTCTAGAGCATGACGAAACAATGCACACCCAACAGCAAGAGACCATTCGAACAAGTCAAGATATCAAAGGTGTCCGTCCCGCCATAGCTTCACGTCACTCCTGGTTTACGATTGTATACATATTTGTGTTTGAACTCGCCGCAATTTTTGAAAAAGGATCAGGTTCAAATTGGGAAATTACGGTTCTTATTGCCTCCCCTACTTTGGCTTGGTTCGGGTTTAGAACGTGGGATAAATTTTCTAAACAAGGGGCGTCCGTTTAATGGATATTCACGACCAAGCACAAGCCAGAGATGACTTCTTTCGCCAAAACGCTTTAAAAAAACATAACAAAATTGCTTCTCAACCAGCAATAAAGATAGATACGAACGGGAATGCTCTTTGTATTCGTTGCGATAGTGATATTTCAGCGCGCCGTAAAATCATCCCCAACGCTCAACGTTGTATTGAATGCCAAGAAGACTTCGAAAAGGGGCTGCGCTGATGGATATTTTACTAACTCATATAAACGAACATAAATTTGTTTATACCATGCTTTTAACTTTAATGGGTTTTGCTGCACTTTGGTGGTTGAGTCGATTCTTCGCCACCAAAAAAGAGCTTCAAGAACAGCGTGAAGCAATCGAACGGCATCAGTTTGAGTTTGGATTACACAAAAAAGAACACTTCCAGTTAAGAGAAATGGTATTGGAGATAAATAGCCATATTAAACATTTACCCACCGCTGCTGAAACAGCTGCAATGAAAGAGGAAATGGCGCTGTTGCGAGGCAGGTTAGAAGGTACAGAACCGCTATTAAAACAAATCTTAAACAATCAAAACATCCTGATTGAAAACGAACTTCGCGGAGATAAATCCTAATGCCACTTGATAATATTTTAAACGAACATCAGCGTTTGAGTATTCTTCATTGCTTAGCCGCAATGGATGACTACAGAGCCAATAACAGCATAATCCAGTCGGTCTGTCAGCAATACGGCAACAATATGAGTACTGATAAGCTTGGTACCCATCTCTATTGGCTCAGAGAACAGGGGTTAATAGAGATTGAAAGTCATGAAAGTTATACCGTCGCTAAACTTACCTCTCGCGGTTTGGACGTTGAAAAGGGCATGGCAACTGTACCAGGTGTAAAACGACCAGGGATCCGATAATGAATGCTCTTATCATTAAAGTTGTAATAAGTTTTATTGTTGGTGTTCAATGGGGAATGGTGATTTTCGCCGTCCTTGGCGGAGTTCGAATTTCCAATTCGACAAAAGTCACCGCATTTTTTGTTATTTTAATTTTGCTAACCGCAGTTAATTATTTTTTGTTTAGACAGCTTAAGCGCATTGGTGGGCTAAATGACAAAGCGTAAAGTGGCAACCAAAAAAGAAAAAGAATTGATACGGAAATTAGCTGAAGCATTTGTTTGTGAAGAGATTAGCAAAGAAGTCGTTGGTGCACAAGATCCTAAGCTTGGGAAGGATTATCTAAATTTATTGCGAAATGAGTGTCCTGACTATTTTCGGCTGTTGGACGAACTGAGAAATGTAATTCCTTCAGTAAAGAAGCAGTTGTTCAAATCTTTAAAAGAGGGGCTACAGCGTGACTGATAAGAAAACCAGAGGCAAGCCTAGTAAGATTGATCAACTTCCAGAAGATATAAAGACAGAGTTAATTGAGCTACTTCGAGATAAATCAGTTACTCAAACAGAAGTGCTGCAGCGCGTAAATGGGCTTATAGAGGCCGCAGGTTTACCAGAAGATGAGCAGCTATCTCGCAGTGGTTTAAATCGCTATGCAACGCGCATGGCGACTGTGGGTAGTCGCATTCAAGAGGCGCGTGAGGTTTCCAAGCAATGGGTTGACCAATTAGGCGGTAAGCCGACTGGAGAAGTGTCTAAGGTGCTAATAGAAATGGTGCGCACTTTAGCATTTGACCAGGTATTAAAACTCTCAGAATCAGGTGCCGTGGTAGAGCCTAAGTTCATAAAGGAGTTGGCCATTGGTGTTGAGAAACTAGAAAAGGCCGCTAGTGAATCAACTAAACGCGAACGAGAGATTCGAAAAGCAATGGCCGAAGAAGCTGCAGAACGCGCAGAAAGTGCAGCAAAAGCCGCAGGGCTTACAAGTGAAGGCGCAGCTCAAATTAAACGTGAAATTCTGGGGATAGCCTGATGAAATTGCCCCCCCAATCAACCGAAACACCAAAAGAAATACAGCCTAGTAAATCCCAATATCAAAAAGCGATAGAGCAAAGCGATAGACTGGAAACTCGCTTTGGCTTACCAACGTTTATCCCCTTTGATGAAAATGAACTATTACTTGGGTACCAGAAACGTTGGATTGCTGACGATTCCCCTTTAAAAATTGCAGAGAAGTCGAGACGAACCGGTATCACTTGGGCGGAAGCTGCTGATGCCGTTCTAACGGCCAGTAAAAGCAAAGAAGCCAAAGGAACCAATCACTTTTACGTTGGTTCCAATAAAGAAATGGCCAGAGAGTTTATTGATGCAGCCGCAATGTGGGCTCAAGCATTCAATAAAGCAGCTGGAGACATAGAAGAAGAACTGTTTATAGATGATGGTCAAGAAGGTAAGGAAATTCTTACATTTGTGATCCATTTTGCCAGTGGTTTTAAAATCCAAGCATTGAGTTCGAAACCTTCCAATCTCCGTGGTATGCAAGGTAACGTTACAATTGATGAGGCTGCCTTTCATTTGCTTTTAGCTGAAGTGTTAAAAGCAGCTCTAGCTCTTACCATGTGGGGAGCGAAAGTGCGATTGATTAGTACTCACAATGGGTCGGACAATCAATTTAACCAACTAATAGAAGAAAGTCGAGCGGGAAAAAAGCGTTATAGCATTCACCGCATCACCTTAGATGACGCTTGTAATGAAGGGTTGTATCAGCGTATTTGTCAACGACTGGGTGAACCTTGGTCCATTGAGCGTGAAGAGCAGTGGAAGGCCGATTTACTTCGAGATACTGCAAGCCAAGAAGATGCGCTAGAAGAATACTATTGTGTGCCTAAATCAGGGGGTGGCGCTTATATTAGCCGAGCGTTGATTGATAAAGCCATGATAAAGCCTGGAGAAAATGGCCAACCTATTGTTATACGTTACAAACAGACGCCTGATTGGAATCAAATGCGTCCAGACCTACGTGAAGCGGATATAAAAGATTGGTGCAAAGAAGTATTACTGCCTGAGTTGATGAAGTTAGATCCAAATGTGCGTCATTGCCTTGGTGAGGATTTTGCGCGTTCGGGCGACTTAACTTGTCTATGGGTAGGCGCGATTCAGCAGGACCTTAGTTTTATTGTTCCTTTGGTAATAGAGCTGCGAAATATCCCCTATAAGCAACAAGAGCAAATTTTATTTTACATCATTGATCGGTTGCCACGCTTTATTGGTGCGCATCTAGACGCTACTGGGAATGGTGAATATTTAGCAGAACAGGCCGTTGATAAATACGGTGCCGGTTTGGTTGAAGCCGTGAAAATATCAGAATCTTGGTACCGAGAAAACATGCCTATCATGAAAGCCTACTACGAAGATTTTGAGATGGTTATTCCAAAAGATGCAGACATCTTAGATGACCTTCGTTCCATCCAAATAAACAATCGCGGCGTTCCTCGAATCCCAGAAACTAAAACAGATGATAAAAAAGAACGGCATGGAGACAGTGCAATTGCCTGCTGCATGATGGTGGGTGCTTCCAAAATGGAAGGCGGAGAAATTGATTATATTTCCATAGGTCGATCGCAACAAAACGCAAATCTACCTGTGCACGATGATGATGTGCAATTACCAAACACGGGGTGCTTTTAATGGATATCTTTGAAGTTGACGGTGTGCGCTACAGATTGCGCAGCAAAGAGCTAAAAACAAAACAATCGGAGCAGCTGCCAAATGTTGCTCACCTAAAACGAGAGTATGATGATCACCCCTCTTCAGGTTTAACGCCAGCCAAACTTGCAAGCATTATGCGAGATGCAGAGCATGGTTTGCTTATGCAGCAGTGTTATTTGGCAGAGGATATTGAAGAGAAAGATGGACACATTTACGCTGAATTGTTTAAGCGAAAAATGGCGTTAACTTCAATTCCCTTTACAGTAGAGCCGCCTCGTAATGCATCTTCCCAAGAACAAAAAGATGCTGCAGCTATTGAGGATATGTTGAAAGACATAGATTGTTTTTCATCGGTGCTATTTGATATGGCAGATGGCATCTTAAAAGGCTTTTCAAATATTGAGTTTACATGGGATATGTATAACAACTGGCGTATTCCGACAGGATTTGAGCATAAACCAGCTTCTTGGTTTCAGCTAGATATCAACGACCAGCGTAAGATTCGACTAAGAGATAACACTGCCGAAGGTGAAGCGCTTAGGCCGCTGAATTGGTTGCAACATCGCCACTCTGCAAAATCAGGTTATCCAGCTCGTCAAGGATTAGTTCGTCAGCTTGCGTGGCCATTTATCTTCAAGAATTATTCAGTGAGAGATTTGGCGGAGTTTTTAGAAATATTTGGAGTGCCTATACGAATAGGTAAATATCCATCTGGCGCGACACCTGCAGAAAAGGCAAAACTATTACAAGCCGTGGTGGGTATAGGTCACAATGCAGGGGGAATAATCCCTAAAGGCATGGAAATTGATTTTCATGATGCAGCCAAAGGTGGAGGTTCTGATCCATTTATGACAATGATGTCCTGGTGCGAAAGAACGCAATCAAAAGCTATATTAGGACAGACCTTAACAGCTGAACAAGGTAATACAGGGTCTCAAGCATTAGGAAATGTGCATAATGAAGTTAGGATTGAAATTCGTGATCATGATTTATCTCAATTGGCCAATACATTAAATCGCGATCTCGTTTTGCCAATGTACATGTTAAATGGCAAAAGCTATAACGGCGATCCGAGAAGAAAGCCGCGCCTAATATTTGATATACAAGAACCTGAAGATTTAAAGCTTTGGAGTGATGCGATCCCTAAACTGGTCGATGTAGGATACAAAATACCTCTTAACTATGCGCATCAAAAATTACAGATCCCCTTGCCTGAAAATGATGAAGAAGTGCTTTCAATTGTTAACCAGGTCACGCCTGAACCTCAAGTTCAAGCCGAATTGAAAGCTGGAGTAGCTGCATTAAGGGTTCAATCTGATGAAGATGCTGCAGATGCCTTTTCTACCCGCGCCAAGATTGAAGGTGCTAAAACCCTTATTGCTTTAATGAAGCCTATAGAAGAGTTAATAGAAAACGCTGAGAGTCTAGAAGATTTGCTGGATTCATTATTAGCACTTGAAAATAGATTGCCTACTGAGCAATTTGAAGTGCTCTTAGCTAAAGCGCTTGCAGCTTCAGAACTCGCTGGTCAATTCGATGTTACACAGGGGGAGTAAATGTCTGAATTCGACAAATGTCCCCATTGCAGGTTAAGCAGTTCAGGTGCAAATCAGAAAGAGTACTGGGCGTTAATCGAACGCTATGAACGGTTAGCGCTTGATACAAAAAACGAAAGGGAGTTAGTGTCAGCAGCGAAACATAGATTATCAATGATTGCCATTGATGTTCGCAGTATGTCTGATCCAAATGCACTGTGTTACGAGGAAGACTATCACCATCTACATGTCGCAAGAAATCTACTTGTCAGTGCAGCAAACATAAAAGCTGAGCGGGACAAAGGCAATGAGCGTTGAATACGGAAATCTTAAATTTGAAGAGGCGATAAAATATTTTCGAAAGAAAATTAACCTTCCCTCTTCGCGCTGGGCTGAAATTTTCAGGGCGCAAAATACCGTAGCTTTTCATGTTGCCGGTGCGATGAAAACAGAGCTTATAAATGATTTTCGTTCTATGGTAGATGATGCGATTGCGAATGGAAAAAGTTTATCCTGGTTCAAGGCAAACTTTAAACAGGTTGCGCAAAAGCATGGATGGCAGTTCAACGGTTCCCCCAGTTGGCGCGCAAACATCATATACGGGACAAATTTACGCCAAGCATACAACGCTGGTCGATATACTCAACTACAGAATTTTGAGTTTTGGCGTTACAAGCATGGTGATAGTCGCCAACCTAGAATTCACCATAAAGCCAAAGACCAGCTTGTGTTGCCTAAGTCTGATCCTTTCTGGGATGTTTGGTTTCCTCAAAATGGTTGGGGCTGCAAGTGTAAGGTATTTGGTGAAACTCAGCGCAGTTTGCAACGTAAGGGTTTAAACGTCGGTAGCTCTCCAAGAATACAAACGCGAGAATGGATTGATAAGGCTACTGGAGAAACCCATCAGGTACCCATTGGAATAGATCCAGGATTTGATTATTCACCTGGCACCACATCGCCCGTTCCCATGCTAAAAAAAAGAAAGGCTCAGGCAAAGAAAGCGCAGCAGCTGCCAGAGAGGCATGTTCCTACGGTTTTCAGTACAGTGCGCAATGTTGCTGTTGATAACTTTAATTGGGTTGCCGCACAATTACTGCATTCTAAAGCAAAAGAACAAACAGAAAAACTCATTGCCTTTTTAAATAAATATCAAACCAAAACGGTTGTTATAAAATCTGCGCAAATGCGAATTGGTAAGTCGTCCAGAGCCATTGCGCAAGAAGTAGCGAGTTATTTGGAAACTGATATTTATAGAGCCTTAGTGATGTTTACCACTCGTGGCCGCCGTCAACCACTCGGTTTCACCAACCGAGCTTTTAATCACGTTGTAGTTAAAGCCGGAACTAAACATAATTTATCAAAAGTGAACACCGCTGAAATGTTGGCTGGAATAGACACTATAATACGTCAAGGGATTGAAGATGCGCCTTTGAAGAAGTGGCGTTGGTGGGGAAGTGGCCAAGCAACGGAAAAGTATATGGATGATCATAATGCAACCTTTATTACATGGCTGCATGAAATGGGTCATCAAGTGCATTACAAATCAGGGTTAGCAAAACCGCCAACAAATTTAAGTATTTCGCAATATGGAAGCACAAACGAACGCGAGTGGTTTGCTGAGCATTTTGTATTTTATGTATTGGGTTACGATACAATGCGAGAGTTATGGCCAGAGGTGGCGTCATACTTCGATGATATTCTACAAAAGGTATTACAATGAAACTTTTAGAAGCAGCGCAAGAAATACTAGCATTAGAGCCGTTACCAGACGATGCGCCAAAAAGACTTCAGGAGCTATCCGATGCTGCTGAAGGTGAGGAACAGTTTCAAATTGATATGCTGCTTGAAGCGATGCACGAAAGTGCCTCGATTGAGCAATTGATGAAATGGATGGAAAGTGACAATGGCAGGAACTAGAGTTCGTGTTGATGTTGTTGGTATGGATCGGGTCCATAAAAAGCTGAATAAGCTTCTTCAAAAAGGGAGAACACTCGAACCAGCATTTGCCGAAATTGGCGAATACTTGAAGGAAGCTACGCAAGAACGGATGAATCTGCAATTAGATCCAAGCGGAAAATCTCATGAACCATTGGCACCTGAGACAGTTAGGCGCAAGAAAGGCAAAGGTCACATTTTACGAGAAGAAGGATACCTAATGGATACGTTGCATTATTCAGCGTTCGCCAGAGGACTTCTGCTTGGAACAGATTTAGAATATGCAGCAACACACCAATTCGGAAGAGAAGAGGATGGCATCCCTGCCCGTCCGTTTTTGGGTTTAACAACTTCGCCTTGGAGCGATGCTGATGAAATCGTGGAAATATTAAAAGGTCATTTAGATGGATAATATACACGGCAAACCTTTTGCTATGACGTTTGATTTTGAATTAGATGAAAAGCTAACAACAGACTTGGCGACGCATATAGGGTTGATTGATACATCTATTTGTAAAGATACCTTTGGAGAGTTTAAAGCTTATTGGGTAGGACAACCAAATCGGTGGCATACTTTGTATCAATGGCATCTAAAGTATGTTCAGCAACTAAAGCGCAAACGAACTACATTTTCATCAAAACAAAATACAGTGGTTGGGTACCAGTCTGTTCCAAGAGCCGAAAATGCTGCTAATTTAGTCACAGACGAAAATACCAAAGCGCTATTAAATCGTTACAAACAGTAAAACGCTCAGAATGGCATTCTAAGCGGTTAAGAATTGTGTAGTGTTGCCGTTATTGCAATTAAGAAGAGTTAAACAGTTCTGAGGCGATTTAAACGGCAAATAATATTATTTAGATTGATTTCTCAAGCGGATTACCCTCTTTTAACCTGGTTGAGGCTTTTTCAGTTCAGGTTCGGCTATCGACCTTAACTCTTGGCATACACTCTCTAACAATAGAGAGACACCTAAAGGCTCCAATAGCGAAAAATCATCAATTTGGGCAATTAACTGTTTTAAAGTGTTTAGTTGGAGATATAATTCACCAATCTTTTCTCTATCAGCAAAGGTAAGGCTTTGGATCTTTATTATGGAAATGGGTTCAGGATGCAACATGATAATTCCTTTAAATAACTTATGTAATCAAACTAGTTTCCTCTGGTTTGATGGTGTAAACATGGGATACCCCTCTCGTAGTATCTAATAGTTAAAAGATTTTTATATTATTTGTGTGTTTGTTTTTCGTTTGGTTATTGTTATTTCGCACAATAAACGAACAACTTTGCTGTAAATGTTAAATCTCATAATGTGAATATAGTATTTTATAACCTGTCTTATATTAGATAAATTTTAAGGATGAATATTTGTGAAAAAGTTTATATTGATAATTTTAGTGTTTGTAATCGTTGGTTGTGGTGCAACTTCTGGGAAATCAGTTCAAGTTAAACAAAGCGGCTTTAACAACTCCAAGGTGGTTTTTATCGAACCTCATGGTGGGAAGTGCAGCATGACCCAGTGCTTAGGTTTAGGGGCTCAATGGAACAGTGAGAACCCAGAGCGAGTTTTTATTATTGTAAATTCGTTTTTGGAGTATGTAGCGATAACTGGAGCAAAGCTGAGCGTAGATGGAGAGATAGTAACGTTGCAACAATCGCAATACACAACAACGTTAACCTATGAATTAGGGCTTAGAAATTCTGCAAAAGCTTTTTCTGCTGATTTCGATATCATTCCTAAAATGCTGAAGGCTGAAAATATATGGCTTCGGATGTATACCCCAAATGGATATAAGGAAGAATTAATAAAAAGTGGTACTGAAACCACCAAAGCCTATCATGCATTAGAGCGCTTTGCTCAAAACATAAATCGCTCCTAATCCCCTCACCATCCCAATATACTTAACCTAGACTAATCCCAATCGAATAACAAATGCCTGCACAATGCAGGCATGAAAACATTTAGCTTACTTTCACAACTACCTGCAAACACGGCACTTGCGTCTTGTTCATTTGTTGCATCTGTTAGCGACGAGACTGGTGCATGGCAGCAGATTTTGCCTGGTAAAGACTTTGCCGCTTACGATGGACGTCCTGATGATGTGCCTGGTGGGAAGTGGCGAATTGATAATGCCAGTGGTGAGCGCCTCGCGCAGCTCCTCAATAGCCGAGCAGCTGCAGGTGATGAATTACTGTTTGATTACGAACATCAAACGCTGTTGGCCCGCCAAAACGGTCAAAAAGCCCCCGCCAGCGGAAGAGCGAACAAATTTGAATGGCGTCCTGGTGAAGGGCTTTTTGCTTATCTTCGTTACACCCCAATCGCCAGACAGCACGTCAAAGACAAAGAATATAGCCTTTTCTCACCTGTAATTATTTACGACAAAGCCACTGGCCAAGTTAATGATATTCACTCTGTAGCACTTACCAATGACCCTGCAATTAAGGGAATGGCCAGTGCAGCCCTTTCGTTTTTAACCCAACCACCGGAGAATACTATGAATAAATCAAAGCTAGCGCTGTTGTTTAGCGTTCTTGGTTTGACTGCCCCAGAAACAACAGAAGATGCGCAACTGATTGCGGCCTTGACTTCAGAAGATGCAATTGCAGCACTAGAAGGGTTAAAGGATAAATTATCTGAAGCTGAAAATAAAACCACCGAAATTGCAACCCTTAAAGCGCAGGTTGAAAGTGGTGGTGATGTTGACCTGGCTAAATTTGTGCCAATCGATACCTACAATGGTTTGGTCACTGAAATGGCGGCATTAAAAGCGTCTAACGGTACCTTGACCGTTGATAAGGTTATCGAGGATGCGCAAAAGGCGGGGAAATTTATCGCTGAAGCCGAAATTGATTACCTAACCAAATTAGGTGAAAAAGACCTTTCCATGCTCACTTCGACGCTAGCTGCTAGACCTGTTGTTGCAGCGCTTACGGGAAAGCAAACGACCGAAAAACCCCCTATTCCCCAGCGGGAAAAAATAGCTGCGCTCACTGCTGAGCAGGAAGCCGTTGCAAAGCAATTGGGGATCTCAAACGAGGATTATCTGGCGCATTTAAATCAATAGGGCCTGATAGCAACCAATTAAACGCTGTTTAAACACTAATTTTCACCCATTTACTTAACTGGAGAAAAACATGGGAATCGTAAATGCAGCAGCCTTAGATGCAATTCGCACTGGCTTTAGTAAAAAATTCGAAGAAGGTAAAACTCGCGCTGAACCTATGTATAGCGAAGTGGCGACGCTTATACCTTCCACTGCGGCAAGTAATACCTATGGTTGGTTGGGTCAATTTCCAACCTTTAGAGAGTGGATAGGCGATAGAGTTCTGAAGTCGATGAAAGAACACAGTTATGCCATCGTCAATAAAGATTGGGAATCTACCATTGAGGTCGACCGAAACGATATTGAAGATGACAACCTAGGTGTTTATTCACCGCTTATGGATGAAATGGGCTATGCCGCTGCAGTACACCCAGACGAACTAGTCTACCCGTTATTGGCTGCAGGTTTTACAACAACCTGTTACGACGGGCAGTATTTTTTCGATACGGATCACCCTGTTAACCCACAGGTAGATGGCTCTGGTGTAGATGCGTCTGTATCAAACGTTATCGTTGATGGCGGTTACACAGGTGACGCCTGGTACATCATAGATGCAAGTCGTGCTGTTAAACCAATCATCTTCCAGCAGCGCAAGCCGGCAATGTTTACCCACATGGATAGCATGGATGATGAGAGTGTTTTCACTCGAAAATCATTCCGTTATGGGGTGGATTGCCGCGACAACGTAGGTTTTGGATTCTGGCAAATGGCCGTTGGTGTCAAAGCGGAGCTTAACTACCAAAACGTGTGGGCAGCTGTACAAATGATGCGCGGTTTTAAAGCCGACGGTGGTCGACCTCTGGGTCTTGGTAAACGAGGGCTGAAACTAGTAGTGCCATCTTCTCTTTGGAAAGAGGCCGAGCAAATCAATACGCGCGAAAACATCTCTGACGGTACCACCACTGTCAGCAATGAGCTTCGCAATAAGTTCACTGTAGTTCAGCCGGACTTCTTATAGAACAGAACTGCAACGATCCGCCTAGGAAACTAGGCGGTAGCTAACCCTTTTATTTTTGGAGAGCAACATGAAAGCAATTACTACAGTTTTATTAGTGACCGCTATGGTGGCCACTTTTCGCCGCGCTGGCATTGGATTTTCAGATACAGGTACCGTCATTCCAAAAGAGTGCCTGGACGAAGAGCAGCTGGACGCTATTCACAAAGAAAAGCGATTGTCAGTGCGAGAAATCTCCGTGGACGATATCCCAGAAGGCGCTGATAAGACGATATTCGACCAATTTGTTCGACAGTCGCCGCAAGGAAAAGAAGAAGACGAAGACCAAAAAGCGCCTAATGCGAAAGCCAAATCTTCCGCAAATGTCGAAAAGGCTAAAGCGGGCGCGAAGTCCTAAAGGTTAACTATGTATTGCACACTTAATGACATGGTTGACAGATTTGAGCTGGATGAACTTATCCAGCTCACTGATACCACAGGCACAGGGATTATTGATGAATCGAAAGTAAAGGCAGCTATCGCCGATGCGAGCAATATCATTGATGGTTACCTCGGTGGTAGATACAACCTTCCATTGGCGAATAGTCCAGCTGTACTGGTGCGCCTGTGTGCAAACATGGCGCGATACAATTTATACGACAATGCGGTTTCTGAAGTCGTTGAGAGAAATAATAAAGCAGCGCTTGATTTTCTTCATAACGTTGGTACCGGAAAAATAAAGCTTGGCCTAACGAGCGATAGCCAAGAGCTAGAAAGCGATCAGGTTATACAAATCGATTCCGATGAAACGGTTTTTAATCGAGACCGATCCAAAGGGTTTATCTGATGTTGTTGTTAGAGATTGAAGATCAGGTAAAGCACTGTTTTGACATAGTGCAGCATGCAGTGTCGCTTAGGGTGGCGCTATCTCAGCCTTTAACGCGTTCAACGATGGGGTTTATCGTCCCTATAGCTGAGCGGCCAAATGATAATGCACGGGATGTTGATGTTGGATCTCCCCTGCAGGAAGTGCTTATTACGTTTGGGGTTGTGACTGCCATTCAGTCAATAAACGATAAAACAGGCGCTAAAACTGCGGAGCGCCTTGAAAAAATCCGAGAGGATATTAGGCAAGCATTGTATGGATACAAACCGCAAGAACATGAGCCGGTTTTGATTGGGGCGAGTGATTTACTTCAATTTGTAAATGGTGGTTTGTTTTGGGTTGATAGGTTTACAACGCGCATTTGGCGCTCGGGATGTGATCATGTTTAAAGTAACGAATTCTGGCTCTCAAGAGGTAAAGAGAGCGGCTATGACTTTCAAGCCAGGTGAAACTAAAAAGAAATTCTTAACACCTGGTCAAATCGCGCAAATTAACGGCCACAAAGATTTAACCGTGACCAATGATATTGCGCCAACTGGCAACAAAAAAGAGGATTAAATAATGTCCATCACTCCAGGTTACAAATCTAAACGTCGATTTATGCAGCTTGCTCTTCGCCGTCCTGAAGACAGCGTGGGCGAAGATTATATTTCAAATGGTGCCACCCCTCTTGCAATGCAAACAAAAGGCTTAGGTGTAGAGCCTTGGATAACAGAACAAGTTACTCGTGATTTAGATGATGGTAAAAACGGCGCTCAACCTGTTATTCACACAGGAGAGATGATCAAGATTTCCGGTGCATTTGAAATGGCGGGTTCTGGCACAGCAAACACCCCAGTCGCTTTTGCGGCAATGTTACAAATGGCAGGAATGGATCAGGTTACTCAAGCTGACAAAGTTGTTCACAGCCGCATCTTAAACGCCGCAAGTGAAACGGACGGAACGATCTATTTTTGGTGGGAAGGCATGTATCACATTTTGCTGGCCGGAAAAGCTTCTCTGTCAATCGCGGCTAAAGTCGGCGAAATAGGATACATCAACTTTGAGGCTCAAGGCGTGTATGGCGGAACCTTGTCTGGTTCAATCCCTCAAGGAGACTTTTCTGCCTTTACGTTGCCAGAAGAGTTTTCTAAACAAAACACTTCATTTTCATTAGACGGCCAAGCGCTCAACTGTACGTCATTCGAGATGGCGCAAAACAACTCTATCGAATTAGATGAAGGTACCGAAGTAAAACAAATCTTCATTGATGATTGGGATGAAGAAGTCAAAGTGACGGTTGAAACACCTGAACTTGCTACCTTTGATCCTTTTGCAATAGCCAGGAGCAACACCTTCGTTCCGTTGGAATTTACCCAGGGAATTACAGCGGGTCGAATTTTCAAAGTGGCCTCTACAGCAGCCCAAATTATAACTATTACGCCTGGTGAACATAAAGGGAAAGCGACATGGGAATTAACCATGAAAGCTATCAGAGGAAACGACTGCGTTCTGACGACACAATAATTACCCTAAGAGGACAGGAAGTCTTATAAAAAGAATGGCACGGATGCGCCCTTTTACTAATAAGAGGTTTATATGACTTTTAAGTTATCTACCAAAAAAATAATCACTTGGCCCGTTACCATTAAAGCGCCCGTAGACGGTGGTCAAACCCAAGAATTCACCTGTTCAGCAGAATTCGAGATTATCGACCAAGACGAATATAACGCGCTAATAAATGACGATATAGCCTTCTTATGTCGCGTAGTAGTTGGTTTTGGTAATGACATTGCAGAGGAAGACGGCACGCCAATCCCCTATAACCAAAAAAATAAATTACGCCTTTTTAAAGCTGGCGGATATATCCGTCTAGGATTTATTGATGCTTATCATCGCGCCAGTGCTGGCATAGCTGAAAAAAACTTAAAAGGGTCGCCCGTCACTGGGCGGTCGGCCCGCAAGAGCCGCAAGAAGAAATAGACGAGCTAAGTAAGCAGATGAAAGACATGGGTGCATCCGAAGAAGTTATTCAGCAACACATTCAGCACATGGTACCAGACGATGTGTGTGAAGTGTTGCCTGAAAATTGGGATACCGTTGCCTGGTTCTTAGAAGTTGATGATTTATTTCGATATGAAAGCTCTGTCTGCTTAGGGCTTGATGTTACTGCCATAAAAAATGATTGCGAAATGTCGCAGCGCTCGTTTACACCTGAAGAATACAAAGGGTTACGACTCATTGGAAAGGAAGCTGCTGTTCATCTAAATAAGCAGCTTAAAAGTCGGAGGCATTAATGACTGATATAAATGTTGGCATTCGACTTCGCGCTGATAATAAAGGATTAGTTGGCACTGTTCGTTTGACCGCCAAAGAAATCAATGCCCTTGAGAGGGAGTTGCGCCAGCTAAATGGCCAAGCAACTCGCTCAAGTGCTGGAATGACAGCTTTGGATGCTGCAACTGGTCGAGTTGGTAGCCGAATGCAACGTGGTATTGGATTCGTTGGGGGATTTAAGGCAAGTATCGTTGGTTTAATTGCTGCGTTAGGTATTGCTCAGTTTATCCGATTATCTGACGAAATGACTAATTTGAATAACCAATTGAAGTTGGTGACCAGCTCCAGTGAAGAGTTGTATCTCATTCAATCAAATTTGCTTTCGTTATCTAATCAAACTCGCTCATCTTATACGGCAACCGCTGAACTTTATGCGAAATTACATCGTTCAACTCAAGAATTAAATGTGTCTAATGAGCAGCTTTTAGCTGTGACAAAAGCCATTAATCAATCATTCGCAATTAGTGGTGCATCAACAGCTGAAGCCGAAGGATCTACTCGTCAGTTAGCGCAGGCGTTAGCCAGTGGCGCTTTTCGTGGTGATGAATTTAACTCTGTCGCTGAGCAAGCACCTCGTTTGATGCAAGCATTGGCGGCGGAGACTGGAAAAACAACAGGTGAATTAAGAGCGCTAGCCGCTGAAGGTAAATTAACCTCAGAAATTTTAATTGCCGCCCTGGTCAATCAGTCTTCGATCATTAACGAAGAATTTGGCTCAATGCAATCAACAATTGGCCAAGCGACCACTGTATTAACAAATAACATAAGCGCTTTGGTTGGAACCTTCAATGATGCTACAGGTGCATCATCGGGTGTTGCTGATGGTATTTTAGCCATCGGTAACCACTTAGGTGACGTTAATGCTTTATTCGCATCAGGTGAGTTGGAGGGGTATTTTGATGCGCTTGCAGAAAACTGGGGGGTTAACACTGATGCAATTGGAGAAGGTCTCAATATCCTCTCTGATGCATTCTCTACTTTTTTTGATTTCATCGCTGAATACTATCAATGGTTAGGGCGTCAGGTATTAACACTTCCACAAAACGTGCGTTACGCTGCCAAGCGATTAATTGAAGAATTTAAATATATAGTTGAAATCGGCCAGTCATATGGAAAGTACTTTGCCCAAGTAGTTGAAGCTGAACTAGCTGAATTAAGTGGTCGAGTAGGAGTAATCGCCAGAGAAATTGCGGACCAGCTAGCGTTTTGGGACGGAGATACCTACAACGCAACCGAAGCAATGGCTGCTGCTAGTCAAATCGCTGAAGGGATGACAGCGGAATATCTTGCGGCGAAAGACCAACAAGTGGCAGCGGCCAACTCTGCCAGAGATGCCGCAATAATCGCGATTGGACAAGAGCGAAACGCTGCAATTGCAAGTTTTGATGCCCAAATAGCAAAAGCCAGAGCACTTCGCGACGTTTATCAATCCGCCGCCAATGACCCTGTGAATTCCAATGTTGTTCCGATTAAAGGTACTGCAACTGTTGATGGTCCTGAAGAAGTTTCTGATAGTGACGTTGAAAGACTTAGAGAATCGTTGCTGACCAAAGAGGAAGCGATTCTGGCGCATTACCAGCGTCAGCAGAACATGATTAACGAGGCGTTAGTTCAACAAAAGATTTCTGAAGATGAACATCGCCGCTTATCCCTAGCTGCCCATAATAAATATCATGATGATAAAGCAGCATATGCAGCAGCTAAAAACAATCTAATATTATCCAGTTCCCAGCAAATATTTGGAGCCTTGGCAGGTCTTGCTGAACAATTTGGGGGTAAGCAATCAAAAGCTTTCAAAGTGATGTTTGCTATCCAAAAAGGGTTTGCCATTGCTCAGGGGATCTTAAACCTAGCAACAGCGATTTCTAATGCTTCAGCTATCCCCTTTCCTGCCAATATACCGGCAATGGCTGCAGCTGCAGCTCAAGGTGCATCCTTAGTCGCTAATATCAAGGGTGCGACATATAAGGGTCAAGCGCACGACGGTGTTAGAAGAATGGCAGCTGCCAATGAGGGAACCTATTTCGTTCGTCGGGATGAGATGGTGCTAAATCCTCGTCAGCGTGAAAACTTTGAAGAAGTCGCTGCAGCGGTTACTAAACCAGGCACTGCCTATGGCACTGCTGCAGTCATAAATTTACGTCCCACAATCCAAATAGATGCAACGAATGCGGTACCAGGAATGGAAGCAATGATCCAAGAGCGCGTTCAACAGGGTTTGTTTGAATATCATGAAATGTTGGAACGAGACTTTTCTTCTAATGGGAAATTGTCTCAGACGTTAATGGGAAGTGCCGCCTAATGCAAATATTTAACTTTCCAACCTTTGGGCATTTATTTACACCTTCTAGAAGCTCATTCGACATTGTTGCCAATACAAAAATGTCAGTGAGTGAAGTGAATATGTCTCAATCAATTGAGCAAAACCCGGGTGAAGGGTTTGAGGTCTCCTATCACTTTTCTGTTATAGAAAAAGAGCAAGCAAATGCGCTGCGCTTACATCTTTTAAAGCTTCGCGGTCACACGAACCTCACAAGACTAATTGATCCACTTTACGAAACTCAACTGGGATTCTTAGGAACGCCATTAGTCGACGGTGCTGGCCAATATGGTTACGCGCTCAATGTGAAAAACCTCACCGCCAATCAAACGTGTGCCAGAGCTGGAGAACGATTTATGTTAGACGGCCAATTAAATGAATTGCTGGACGATGTAAACAGTGATGCAACTGGAAAGGCAACCCTAAACTTAGCAATTGAAGTTCGTAAACCAACAACAAACAATGTGGCATTAACAACCAATGCAGTAGATTTAAATCTATTGGCGCGATGGAAAGATCCAAAACAAATTCAGCAGTTCGCTAGCAATCGCCGCTTATTACGTAATGTCCGTTTAGATTTTACGGGGGCACGATGAGTAGAGATTTAAATCAAGCTCAAGAAGCAGCGCTTTTAGATGACACCAGCCGAAAATTGATATTCATTGAATTGGATTGGCCAAGTGGCATAGTCAGAGCGCATTCCGGCGTTGGGGAACGAGTATTCCAAGGCCAAACCTATTTAGGTGTAGGCGAGTTTGGCGGTATAGGCGATTTCACTGAAGATGAAACCACCTCTCCAACACAAATGCCCATCACGCTTAAAGTTCTCGATCCAACGCTTATGAGTACAATCATCAATGAGAACGCCGAAGGTAGAGGGATTGTGATGCACTTGGCGTTACTTGATGAGAATAGAGTAATAGAGCATGAACTTCCCAATATCTTTGATGGCCATGTTGGTAAGATTAATTTTACCCGAGGTCAATTGTCTAAAGGTATTCCATCGGTCGTTAAGATAACTGCTACTGATTGGTTAAATAGATGGTCTCAACCTGCTACTAATGCCAGAACAACCAATGAAGCTCAGCAATCGATCCATCCTGGCGATAGAATTTTTGATTTGACCGAAATCGTTGCTGGAAGCCCTCTTTCTTCCTTACCTACTAAGACCGTTGCCAATGGTGGTATGGGTGTTGGTCACTCTTCACGCAATCGGGTGCAATTACGATGATGCCTATTCGAAAAAAAGACTGGTTTAAACGCCTAATAAATTACGTTCAAACACATATTCAAACGCCGTTTAAATATGGTGAATTTGATTGTTGTTTGTTTGCGTGTGATGCAGTTATTGAAATGACAGGTAAAGACCCTGCAATTCGGTACCGCGGAAAATACAGCACCAAAAGAGGTGCTTTAAAAGCGCTTAAAAGTATTGGTGGAGGCTCTATAGAATCTGCCTTTACTAAAATGTTTGGTGACATGGATGTCCCTCTTTCGGCGATGAGGGGGGATGTTGTTTTAGTGGAGACTGAGCAAGGTCCTGCCGCTGCTGTTTATCTTGGTGCAAACAATGTGGCAGCAGCTTCAGAAGCTGGGGTTATATATCTTCCTTTTTCAAGCATTCAAGGTGTTTGGCATATTGATAATTTGGAGGTGAGTCTATGCCTCCAGTAGTCGTTGGTATCGCCGTTGCAGCAGGTGCTGCAGCTGTTGGTTTTGTGACAACAGTTGCAGCTGCTGTTGCTTTGGGTGTTGCAGTTGCCGCTGCTACTAAATATTTAGGCGACGCCCTTGTTCCGTCATATGACCAAGGGAATATAAACCCTGCAGCTGATCAGCAAATTACTACTCAAGCCAATCAACCAAGAAAAATTATCTACGGTGAAACTGTGGTGGGTGGGCAAATTATTGGCTACCGAAAAATTACTGAAAACTCTAAGCAGTACCATATCTTTGCAATCCACATTGCAGCACACCCATGTGAGAGCGCCGCTATTTATGAAATTGAAGGGCATCCGCTTTCCTACTATGGAAGCGCCGTAACTGCTTCATTTCATCTTGGAGACCAAACTGCAGCCCATCCTTTGGCGCTGCAGCACATTCAGGGTTGGACAAATGAGCACGTTGGATATGAAACCACAAATGCTTATTTGAAAGTCGAAATTGACCCAAATTTATTCCCCAGTGGCGTCAACGATATAAAGTTTTTTGTCCAGGGCCGAAAAATTTATGATCCGAGAAAAGATAGTCTCAGGGGTGGCAATGGTGAGCATCGGGCAAATGATTCAAGCACTTGGGAGTACAGCAGTAACGCAATTTTATGTGCTTATGATTATGTAAGGTTTTATGGCTATAAGCCTATCCCTAACACTCGCATTCCCTTTTCTCACATGGCAGCGCAAGCCAATATTTGTGATGAAGAGATGTTATATGAGGATGACTTAGGGCAAGTGATGTCTGAGTCTCGTTACATGGTAAACGGCGTTTTAAATACAAGTATTCGCCCGCCAGACGGTCTTAAGGAGTTGTTAAAGTGTTGCGCCGGAAATATTTACAGACCTTCAGGTAAAGTGTATTTGGTGTGTGCAGCCTATTCTGGACCCTATACAACGACTATTACAGACGCAGATTTAGATGGGGTACCTGACTATCAACCGCACCGACCAGAAAAAGAACTGACCAATTTTGTACGGGCCGAGTATGTTGCACCCGATCTTAAATGGCAGTTTACTGATGCCCCTGTGGTTAAAAGCGATCAGGCAATTGTTAGTGATGGAAGCGTATTAGAGCATAATCTCCAATATCCACTAGTTACCAGTCCGCGCCAGGTTCAAAGATTAGCTAGCCTACATCTAAGAAGAAATAGAGCTGGATTTGTTGCTCAACTTCCTATCAGGGGGTTAAGAATTGATTTATATCCTGGCAAATGCGTTCGATGGATTGACAATGAAATGGGCATAGACGGTGAGTTTATAATTCGCAACTTTAAGCCGGATTTTAAAAGTAATCGCACCATATTGACCATAGAAATTGAGGACGTTAGTTTAACCGCCGATGATTTCACCGAAGCTAATTTAAATTTACCTGAATACTCAAGCCTACCAGATGCGACTGAAGTTGAGCCTGTAACAGGAATTGGGTTTACGCAAACCGTTGTGGCTAATCGGGTTGGATACTTAACTTGGAGTCACCCTGCACCAAGTTCTATAACTGACTATAAAATTACTATTACCAGCCCTGATGGTAACATTTCTTATCCGCCGGAAAGATGGGTCAAGACTACGCAGGCTGACTTGGCGAACTTAAACGAAGGCGAATACAAAGTCAGTGTTGTTGCAATAAATCGGTTTGAGAGAGAGAGCCCTGCAACAGAAACGAATATAACAATAACGGAAGTTGCAGGCTCAGCTGCTAGTACATTTTTAACTGGATCCGCACCTCCAAGTAACGCCGTTGGTGAAGATGGCCAACGATATTTTCAATTCCCAGATGGTATTGTGTATTTAAAGGTGAGTGGTCAATGGCAGCTAGATGGAAACATTTATGGCCAAGACGGCGATAAGTGGTTATCTGGAACGGCTGAACCAGATGATAATGAAGGAACCGATGGTGACTGGTATATCCTTTTGGTTACCTTTCAGGTATGGCAAAAAGTGGAGGGAAGCTGGGAAGCTAGAGGGGTATTAAAAGGACCCAAAGGAGACAAGGGTGACGGGCCAACGGTTACTGATAATGGCAACGGCTCTGTCACTATAACTGGTGAAAACGGCAGCGTGACTGTGTTTGATGGCCAACATGCTCCTATTCCAATTTATACACAAAATGAAGACGGTTCAGTAACCATAGATCCAAATACTGGCGATGCTTCTTTAACGCTTCCGCCAGGATATACACCTGAATTAGGTGTTGACTATTTCAACGGTGTCGATGGGTCGTTTACCTCATATGTATTTAAAAATGGTACAAGTCGCCCCTCTATTCCAACTGGCGGAACCTTTGACGGTACCACAGAAACTTTTCCAGATGGCACAACCGATCTACCTAATTTTGAAAGTGGAAAAATTACCTGGCGTTCACAGACAAAGTACACAGCGTCTCTTAATACTGAGACTGGCGAGATAACCTGGTCAAACAATGGGTGGTCCCAGTTCAGGGAGAACATTATTGAAGGTGCTACAGGCCAAAATGCCGTTTTAGGCATTACTAGTGTTGATGATAATACTGTGATTTGGAAAAGATTGTCAGACGGAACCTTAAGCCCGACAAATAATACAGGTACTGTTAAAGTTTCTTTTGAATTAAATGGCGTTGAGTTAAATACTGATTTCATAAGTGCCACTGTGACATCCGTCGGTATATTTGTGCAAACAGCCGATGGAGAGCCTCTTAGCGGCATGACACTAGATGTTATTAATAATAACACGCACACGCCAACTGCTACCGTCACTCATAATGCTTCCGGCGCAAAAGTATTGGTTTATTTCTTTTATTTAAAGGATGGCGAAGAAGGGCCACCTGGTGAACCAGGAGCAGATTCGCCAGGTTCAAATGTTATTAGAGAAGATGACCCAAGTGCTGTATCGCCAGGAACGCAAACTGTCTTATCACTTACAGCTCCTGCCGGCAATGTTCGAATTAGGGCTAGATTTCATGGTAGTGCTTCAGCTGCAAAATTAGTAGGTGGTGAACCTATTGATAGACCCACTAGGATGACCGTAGAAATATTGCGTGATTCTTCGGTTGTAGCAGGTCAAACATTATATGATCCATCGTCCTCCACTTATGAGCTTAACCAGCAATTCGATCTCCTTTGGGATTTTAATTCAACTGGAGATGTCGACTTTTCAATGCGCGTGACATTTTCAATTAATGGTACCTACGACACAGCCTACACTTCAACGTTCGTAAACGGCTATTTGCAGGCAGAGGTGATTTGATGGGCTATATCACCATTACCGATGACCAGACTAACGAAATTGTAAAAACCATGTGGTGTAAACCACAGTGGCAATCATCGCAAGTAAAAAGTGGTCAAACGATACATCCTGGTTATTTTCCAAAGCGCCGCTACACATACAACGGAGACGTATTTTTAGAGGTTGAAACAACGCTAAGCGTTTCTAATTTACCAAAAATGAATGTGTTACTTAGAGAGTTGTACAAGGCAGGCTTGCAGCTGCCTTCGAATTTTCCTGACATATCAAGCAAAGATGTGGCTAAGTCATTAATTGACCAAGCTGCGGGTAGAGCTCGGGCTAGGTATGTCAGTCCTGGTTTAAAAATAGACCAGGAATACACTCAATTGCTTAGTCAAGCAAAAGACTATTTACAGGACCAAACCGAAGTACCACCAATGATTCAAACGTGGGCCGATGTCAGCTCAGTAACACCCTTACAAGCAGCGCAAAATGTCCTAGACACGGCAATAGCTTGGGAGACGATTCTTAACACTATTTACGACGTGAGACACAGAGGTAAGAAAGCAGTACAGGATTCAGATTTATCGAGTTTTCAGACAGTAGCTCAAAGTTACATTGACCAACTGGAGGCTATTTAGAGTGTGTTTAATAAACTCTCTATCGCCGCTCAATAGGAGCATGCTATGCAAACAACCGTTGATAGATTGAATACCCCATCGTGGATATTTAGGGTCTGGAGTGCAGGGAATCCCAAGGGGCTGCTGCATACTGATTGTGTAATTGAAACACTAAGTAAAACAGAGTGTTTTATAAAAATTCTAACAATTCACAACGGGATAACAATGCGAGAACTTCGTCCAAAACTAAACGGTAAGCTAAAAGAATTAGGATTTAAGAGATACAAATATACCCGGTCTTACGACGGGGTAGTTTTAACCGGAAAAGTTAGGTAAAAAGTTTAACAACAACGCTTTATAGAAGGGCGTTTTTATTTAAGGAGCTAAAAATGGCTATTAATCTCATAAACTCAGCGGCGTATTTAACCCCGACAAACCCTATTACTCTCGCAGAGGGTGAGACGATGACATTTAGTATGTTCAGGGAGACTGAAAATATACAGGCGTTTGCAAGTTTCAATAGTAACGACCTTGTAGGGCTATCCAACGTAAATGATTTCACATTTAAAGTTGGTGCAGTCAATGAAACAAATCTATTTTCTAACCAAGTAGGCAACGGCGGCGGTGCAGGGGTTTTGTACACATTTACTATTACCAGAGGTTCAACAGGTGGCACTAGTGGAAGTGCATCAGACCCCGACGAATTCACCTATGTTATTAATGAAACTGAGCAGGGGCTAGGTCAGGAAATCGTTGTTGCAACGGCGGCATTTGATATTAATCGAATAGGAAATAATAACGGAGCAAACAACGTTGTTGATAGCTTAATCGGGGTATGTACGATTGGCACTCGACACAGTTGGGATTTTGAACAAACAGACGACACGTTAACTCAAGTACCCGACACAGGCACAGCAAATGAACCGTTATTATTCACTGGCTTTGATTTAGACGCTGATTATGAATGGGTGACATCTAGCGTACCATCACCAACTAAAACAGTTACGTTTGATATTCCATCTGGCATTTCAAGTCAAACAGGGTTGAGATATGCAATCCTTCTTGATAGTGATTTATCGGAAGTCACAACAGGCACAGATTTAGATACTAGTGCAAGCACATTAGAAATAGACCTAGCAGCATTTACTTCATTATCCAATGGTGATGATTTAATTCTTATTGCAACTGATGTTACAGATGCTAACGAGGATAGTACAGGCGAGATTGCATGGTCACGGGCTAGTGTTGTTGTGGGGGCGTAATCATGTCTAATTCAGCATTATTTAGTGCAGGGAGCGCAACGTTTGCACCTAGTTCAACAGAGCCAAGTGAAACCCAAAGGCATTTTACAAAGCGAGTATCTGTTTCAGGTTTAAATATTACGTTAGGTGCAAATGAATCAATAGAGTTTGAGTTTAATTCAAATCACACAGATACATTCCGCACATTATTAAGCGGTGATACATCTATTCAACTAAAAAACCCTTTTCGGACTGATGCGACAATCAGAGTTATCCCAACATCAGGCACGACTCGAGAATATGATATCGCTCAATATTATTCGCATGGCGCAATGAGTATACTGAAAATTATTGCAGGGGCAGATCCTCAAGATATTTCACTAGAGGTTAACGGTAATGCTATTGCAAGTCAGAATATAGGTGCATCAGTTAACATTACTAATATTGGTAGCGGTACAGAGTGGATTAAACGCTTAACTTATTACAATTCTAGTGATGTTGCCACATTAGAGTATGACTTCTTAGAAACTAGCGGAACAACGGCAAGCCCTAGCACTGGTAGCGGTGATTTAACATTTGCATCAGAACCAGCAAGGTTTGAATTTATTTTATCTGATGGAATCTGGGAGGCTGATTTACCAGATTTCCCTGATGATGCAAGAATTAGAATCCCAGTTGATGCAACAGAGATTAGAAACGCCCCTATTCCATCAAATATTACTTTGGCACTTTGGAGCGCTTACGGGCAATCATTAGGTGAGTGGTTTTTAAATGGAAGTACAAACTATCAAAGAAACTACGGCACTGTATTAAGGGGCTATCAGGCTAGTGACGTTAGCCCATCAGGTTTACATAGATACTCGCCTAGACAAGATAAACAATCAGCAGGTCATATTTTACTAGACGAATTGACAACGGGTAATACTAATAGTTTTGCGTATTATAACGGGGCGCAGACTTCGCAAGATATAGCCACACTAAGCGAAGGTGACGAAAGCGGATACTTTGAGGCGCTTATTAATGATGCAACCATTGTTAATGCAAACGCAACTATTGAGGCGGCGGTATTATCACATGTGCAAGGTGAAAGGGATCAAACAATAGGGACAACTGGGGAAGTCTATAAAACTCTTTTAGGCGGTCTTAATAATAGCTATATCACAAGGATGCGAGCTCTTACAGGTAATAACAATTTACCAGTTAAGTTTCTATTTACTCAAGTTGGTAACAATCAAAGCGGCACAAGGGAAATCAAACAGGCACAATATGAATTTGCACGAGAAAATAACGATAACCCTAATATTATTTTTGTTAGACCTAATCACTCATTAAACCTTAACTTTAATGACAAGTTAGATACTCCAAGCGCCGATCCAACGCACTTAAGCCCGTTAGGTTATACGCAAATAGAAGAGTTTTTTGCAAGGGCATATTCTGACGAGAATTGGCAACCAATTATTACTCAAAGTGCAACCTGTGACATTACAGGTGGTTCGCAAACTATTGTGGTGACGTGCTTGGTGCAAACTGCACCACTTAGGGCTAAAGTCGCGGCAAGTGATAATTTAGGCGTATGGTATGTGCAACCAAATGATACGGTGGTTACTCCATCATCCGTTACACTGAGTAATAACACTATTACCATTGAGGTAGGTCAGACGGTTGAATCAGGCGGTAAAATCCGATTTGGTGAGGGCGGCGAGTTATCAGGCGGTGAAATAGTAAATATAATTGACTCAACCGAATGGACTGGTGGCGATTCTGGCATTACACATAGTCATCAAATGGCAATGCACGACATTGAAATAACTGATAGCACACCAGTAGTTTCTCCTGTAGCCAATGCAGGACCGGATAGAAATGTTGCCGCTGGCGGTACTGTCTCAGTTGGTGGCGCTGACACTGTTGGTACTAACCCAATAGCGTCAATTAGTTGGTCTGTACCCACAGGTAAAGGTTCGGTCAGTCCGTCTAATACTGCGGAAGTTGATTACACAGGGCATAGTCCTAGTTCTCAAGAGGTGATTACACTCACAAAAACTGTTACTGATAATCAAGGTAACACTGATGATGATGAAGTGTTTGTCACAGTAGCTGCGGCTATTATAAATAATCCGCCGTCGGTCTCAATTTCTGGACCTGCTTCTATTGAAATAGGCAGTACTGGAGAATTCACAGCAACAATTAGTGACGACGATATAGGCGACACTCATACAATTGTTTGGTCAGCTAGTGCGGGCACTATAGATAATCCTAATGCGTTAACCATTACATTGACGCCACCAGCTACCCCTCAATCAATTACATTAACTGCTGTTGCTAATGATGGAGACGATCCAAGCCCGCAACAGAGTGTGAGTGTACAAATAGTAGAGCCAGCCGATACCACTCCACCTACTTACACCCTAACCCCATCTCAACTTATTTACACAATTGCAGTTGGCTCAAGCTTTGCTGTTCCGGTTTTAACGTTGAATGACAATGTTGATAATCCAAGGCAGGTACCTCCAACAAGCAACAATGTAGACACTGACACCCCTAGCAGTACACCTTATGAAGTTAGATGGGAAGGGTTAGCTGATGCTGCAGGAAATGCAATCCCCGACGTGGTAGTTCAAGTTAATGTTGTTAACATTGAAAACCCTGGTGTTGCCTTTAACCGAACTCATTATGAAATTGAGCTTGGAAAGCAAAGAAATATTGGAATTCGTTCTATCTTCACAGATTCTGATAATAAATTATCATTTAGATTTAACGATGGTTATTTTGATTTATCTAAGTTTACGAACATTATCTTCAGGGCTTATGATCTGGATGACCAAAGTACAATAGTGATCGATAAGAATATGACTAACGGAATATCTTTAAAAGGTGATGTTTTAGAGGTATTAATATTTGCATCTGAACTTTCAGTATCAGGTAGATACTATATTGAATTATCTAACGAAGGGGCAAATTCTATGCACCTATTTAGTGGGTACCTTAATCTAATTAAAACATTCAACTAAGGTTTTAAGCATTATTCAAGTGCTAGATAAGAGCGATTAATTACATGGCCCTTATCTGGCTTTTCTCGCTTTCATTCCTGAAAACTCATTTTATTTGTCCGTTAAACTCAAATTACGTGCGCGGCTACAAATGTTTGGCTAGCGTTTTTTGTTTTTGGGGAGTTTGACTTTAAAAGAAAATGGCGGAGAGAGAGGGATTCGAACCCTCGATGGGCTATTAACCCATACACACTTTCCAGGCGTGCGCCTTCAGCCACTCAGCCATCTCTCCGAAATTTGGTAAGCGCGCGTATACTATGGAAAACTTAACGCGCTTGCAAGCCAGAATTCATATTAATCTAGCGATTTTGTATATTTTGATTAACCTTTAAGCGATGCTGCAAAGTCTAACATTCTATTTAACGGTAACATTGCACGTTCGCGCAATGCATCGTCTACAAATATTTCTTTGCCTTCAGGGTTTAGTAAGGCTTGTTTCATTGCTTCTAAACCATTCATGGCCATCCAAGGGCAATTCGCACAACTTTTACAGGTTGCCCCCTGCCCCGCAGTTGGGGCTTCAATCAGCTCTTTGTTCGGTGCCGCCTGTTGCATTTTATAAAAAATGCCTTTGTCAGTTGCTACAATAAACTTACTGTTGGGTAGTGTCTGAGCGGCTTTAATTAACTGACTTGTTGAGCCTACTGCATCGGCCATCGCAACTACGCTTGCCGGTGATTCAGGATGCACTAAAATTGCCGCTTCTGGATGTAAATGTTTAGCGGTTTTTAGCGCTTGTGCAGAAAATTCATCATGCACAATACATTCACCATTCCACATTAACATGTCGGCACCGGTTTGCTTTTGGATATAAGCACCCAAATGACGATCAGGTGCCCAAATTATCTTTTTCCCTTGCTCATCCAAGTGTTCGACTATTTCTAGCGCTATACTGGAGGTTACTACCCAATCTGCACGTGCTTTTACTGCCGCTGAAGTGTTTGCATAAACCACAACCGTTCGATCAGGATGAGCATCACAAAACTCTGTAAACTCTTTTTCAGGACAACCTAAGTCTAATGAGCAAGTAGCATCTAAGGTAGGCATAAACACTCGTTTCTCAGGAGAAAGTATTTTTGCAGTTTCTCCCATGAACTTAACCCCAGCCACAATTAAGCGTTCAGCTTGGGCATCTCGTCCAAATCTAGCCATTTCCAAAGAGTCTGATACACAACCGCCGGTTTCTTCCGCTAATGCCTGAATAATGGGGTCAGTGTAATAATGAGCTACCAGAGTTGCATTCTGCGCTTTTAACAGCGCTTTTATTTCTGACATCAGAGCTTGTTGTTTATCAACAGACAATGGTGCTGGTTTGGCTGGAAATGGATAATCAATGGGAGCGATACGTGCGGCTAATGTCATAGTCTTAAAAAGTCAATTACAGTAGGGTTATTATACTCTCACGTCATAAAAAGTTCATTGTTTTATGCTGATAATATGACAGTGTGGGGAAAGTGGTGGGTCGTGCTGGATTCGAACCAGCGACCAATTGATTAAAAGTCAACTGCTCTACCAACTGAGCTAACGAC
>NZ_JBLWFH010000018.1:0-59221 GCF_050306235.1 Glaciecola sp. 1036
TGCATTCTTCCTAAAAATGTCCAAATAATCCTTGATCTGAAAAGGGAGTCCATATACACGATGACGATTCTTCGTAGCTAGCTCAATAACGATTCTTTGTTGCTTACTTCCGATTCACGTACGCAATAAACTGGAAAGCTTGAAGGCGAACAAGTTTGGAAATATCAGATTAGTAAGTTACAAGTTCAGTTGATGTATATTTTTGCAGCTTTAGCTTCAAAATCTAAAATGGCTTTCCAAATCTTATTTATTCCATCCCTTGTACTTTTTTGTCTCGGCTCAATGTTTAACAGCATGATCTTTCCCATACCTGTTTCGGGATTAAAAAACATCGCGGTTAACAAACCAGGATCAGCTCCCATTAAACCTATTACGCTGTCATCAAAACCAAACGTTTTTGGCCTAGATTCAATAAAAATTCCATATCGACGATCTTGATCTGGAAAGCTTTGCAAATCAAAGTACTCATTGTAACTCTCTGCTTTTAAGAGCGTACCCGTTCCCATGTATCCATTTATAAGCTCAACTAAGAACAAACTTAATTCACTGGCTGAAATAATCAAACCACCATCTGCTTTGTTAAAGCCTTTATACTTAGCTAGTGACGTCGAGTTATCAAAAAATAAGCTTGATTCGGTTCCAACTTCATTAGAGTCCCACACCGCATTTTTAATATTTAATGGCTCAAAAATGTGCTTATTTGTGAAAGATGCGTAATCCTGTTTGGACACTTTTTCAATAATGTATTCGCAAATTGCGGCGCCTAGATTTGAGTATCTTCTTTCCTCCCCCGCAGCAAAATCAAAGTAGCTTTCTTCTCCATACCATTCGCCATTTGTAGACAGGCTATTGGTAAAAAACTTCGAGAGACTTATCGTTTCGTCTGATTTTTTGAAGAAAGGCAGTACTTTTTTGTTTGCTGCAATTTCTTTTTGTTGAAGAATATATGAATGTTCAAAGATATCGCGCGTATCTCTCAATGACGAAGTATGTAAGGTTAAATGTTTTAGGTGAATCTCTTGTCCTGGGTGTTTAGGGTTTCTAATTTCGAAAGGGAAATATTTATCGATAGGATCTTCGAGACTCAGCATACCCAGTTCCTGAGCCTTTAGCAGTGCTATGCCTAATAAAGCTTTCGAGATAGAAGCTACTTTTTGTGGGGTGTTCGCAGTGTATCGAGCTTTGCCATCTAGGTTTGTTTTGCCAAACCCTTCGCTATAGATTTCACCGCGCTGATTGACTACTGCTACAGAAAAACCAGGAATATCACTTTCTTGAGAAACTTGCTGTAACTCAGCACGAATGCTTTGATGTAAAGATAAATCCTTTTCTAGTTCACTCCCGTAAGCGGCAAAGGAACAAATGACTGCAGCTACAAGCAGGTACCTTCTAAAATCCATTTTCAATAAGTCTTATTTTGGCTTGTTGTCCCTTCACAATACTAGTTTTATTCGCAATTGCAAAATTGTCAGTTAGTACTATTGTTTTGTTTCAAGGAGATTCCGTTTTGCAACGGAATGACGATTCTTTGTTGCTTGCTTCCGCTTCACGCCCTGAGATATTTAAAAACTGTAGTGCCAACCCTAAAATGCAAATTGCCTCTTAAAGCAATAAACATAGGGAAGACTTTTATTTGTCATTGAGCAAAGTATAAATTCTGATAGGATCTTTTACGTTTAAAAGTATTAAAGCTTAAAACCCAAATCGTGCAAAATTCCAAATCCTCAATAAATAAAGTCTATTTCCGTAACGGTGCATCACACAGAGATGGCGCAGACGTCAGTTTTGCTGATATCGTCAAATACTTCGGTTTTAAAAGTGCTAAAGTTGGAAATTGGGTTACCAAAGAGCAACAGCAAAAGGCGGCAAACCTGTTTTTTGATGCATTTTGTGATCTGATGGACATTTTATCGATTCCTCCTGAAGCTATTTCTTTAAGAGGTAGTTTGTCTTTAGCTTATGGAACAGGTGGTTCCAAACACGTACAAGCCCATTATAATGGGGCAACTCGAACCATTAGCTTAGCGAAGAATGCTGGCGGAGGGGCGTTAGCTCATGAATGGTTTCATGCCTATGACCATTACATTGCTCCTCATGCATTTGATGGCGCTTCAAATACTGTATTCGCCAGTGAATTGTGGCTTAACGAGTTAGCTAAACCGGTGTTGCATCCCTTGAATAATGCACTTTTTGATGCATTTGAAAGCGTTTTCTTAAACCCTGTCACCAAAGATTCAAGTGATTTAGTGCGGGTCAGTATTAAAGCTGATAAACAATTGAATAGTTTTTATTATGCTCGACCGCAAGAACTAGCGGCCAGAGCTTTTGAGCGCGTTGTACAGGAATCTACTATTACTAATCACTTCTTAGTGGCAGGTACAAAGCAAAGTAATGAAGCCAAAATTGGCTTATATCCGAATCATCAGCAGCTTGCACTGATTCAAAAACATTTCTTGGGCTATTTCTTTGCATTGGGGCAAGCACTCAACACTAAAAAAGCGGAGGATGTAAAACAATAAGCTTGTGATAGGATTATGCATGCTGCTTTTGATGATTCAATAACCGTCGAATCGTGTTGAGATTCACTGCAATAAGGGTCAGCTCAAGTAAGGTGCCACCAATACTCCCAACGAGAATGTTATTCGTTAACCAGCAAAAAGCCCCTAATAAAAATGCTATCCGCATCTTAATACCGTGCAGACAGAACAATGCATAGGTTCCGATACACACACCAAGAATAGCAAAGAGTTCGAACCAATGATCTGCCATCACTACGCCTGAAATGACGGCAATGAAGATGAATATCCAGGCCAACCAAGCTGATCGTATATAAATTGAAAGACCGGTTCTCAAGGCGCTTAAGAGCGCACTCAAACATGAAACCGTCGCACCCAGAAGAATGAAATGAAGTGCGTGATTGAGGTTCATAACCAACATAGTCACTTTTAGCTTTTTATCATCATGTTGAAAAAAAGTAAGAATGCCCAAGAAATAACTCAGTAAGCCAATTGCTTGAGCCAAATTCAATTCGGGCATTGCTGATAAAATGCTAATAAAAAAACTTTCCACGGATTTAGACTGATTTCACTCGTTTCTTATGAGATTGATATCTAATATTGTAAACCGCAGACCCAACATTAGAATTTGTGATCGAGTCGAATCTTTAGTCAACAAAGGTCTGGCTTATTTCTTTCAAACACTCTAACTCAAGCTTTTTCACATTCACTTTGCTTTGAAAAATGACCATTCCAATCAAGCACAAAGGAGATACAACAAAGGAGTAAAACAACAACAAGTTATAGCCGTTCGTTGCTAACGAGTGTAAATACATTCCCCAAAAAACTAAAGTAAAAATGACTAATGCCAAACAACTGAATTGAGCAACTCGAAAATAACGCAAACTAAACTCACAGGTTTTTTGTCGAAATTTAAGAACCCCCTCACTACTCCAATTGGCATAATGTAAAATTGGCTTGTGAATGAAAGAGCTGACCCACAAAGTGCCAACCGCACCGAAAGTTAAAAAAATAGCAGTGAAGTAACCAATAAAATCTGACGAAGTGGCGGTTAGCCAAGTAGCCGCCGCTAACATTATTGATGCGCCAGCCCAATCAACATACAACAAGTATTTTTGTTTTCTTTTTCTAGCTTGGGCTTCTTTCAAATCATTCTCGTTTGGCAGTGCATCCTCTAACAGAGGCTGTTGTTGCCAACTTTTCGCAAGTACTGATATATCTAAATCATCTGTCATTTTGCATTAGTTCCTTAAGTTCTACTTTGGCGCGATTAATTCTTACTCGCACCGCGCCATGAGAAATTTGCAATATTTCACCTATTTCAACCGCATCTATGTCTTCCATTAGTAACAAAATGACCTGCTTGTTTGCTGGAGACAATTGTCTTATTGCGCGCATCAGTTGCTGACTTTGCTGTTGTTCGAACAATTGCTGAGAAGGTGTCGTTTGAGTGGGCTCTTGGTTTACATCCTCATTCAGAGGTTCATATTTATGTTTCTGAGCTTTAATGATATGATCGACGGTAACATTGTGCATTATACGAAACAAATAAGCGCGAGGATTGGCTGCATCTTTTATTCGCTGCAATGATTGATGAAGCGCTAAATAAAGATCTTGTTTTAAATCTTGCCTTAAAGATAGATCAGCTTCACAAGCCATTAATGTTCGGCTTATTGCACCTCGATTCTGTTCCCACAAATCGAGCAAAAATTCCTCTAAAGACTCAGTTGAGTTACCCATTGACCTCAAAAATAATTCCCGTAATTGCAAATAAAACTTTCCCTTTACTGCTATTAGTCTTAACTGACTCATTAAGTGTTACGAAAAAAAATAAAAAATATTTATGTAACAGTTCTTCCATGATTGCTGACTCTAATCCTGAATATTAACCAATGAGGATTTTTAAGATGGAAACAATACAACAATTTTTTACTGCAATTTCAACCGCATGGCAACAAGCTGATTTCGCTTTTCTAGTTTTATTCACCTTGTTTTTCTTAGTCGTTTGGTTTTTACCCAGTTTGTTAGCACTTGCATTTAACCGTCAACATGCAGGAAAGATTGCGTTACTTAATATTCCAGCCATTTTTTCTTGGGTAGCTTGGGTTGCCCTTTTGGTATGGGCTGTGACCGGAAAATTGAGCACTAAACTGGCGACAAAAGCCAAATTTAAACCTCAGTATGAATAGTTTATGACCCTGTAATTGCAGAACTTGGCATCGGTATTTTTTCTCTATATAGTACTTTATTGATTATTTGAGTTCATTGAACTCAAAGTGACTATTTGCGGTGTTAGCCGCCAATAATAAAAGGAATTATCAGATGCCAAGTAAATTTTCTCAGCTTCGTTTAATCAGCTTCTGTTTACTTTTTTTTACCTTGTCTTTTGCGGCACAGGCTGCATTGCCAAAGCCAGAATTTCAATATTCCGCTGAAGAATTTAAGCAAATCAAAGAACACCTTGAAAAACTTAGAACCTCAGTTTTTGAAAAAGAAGTAGCAACTGCCACATCTAATGGAAAAGCAGCAGGGCCGTCTCAATGGCCAAGTTATTGCCAAGGCGTCATATTTAGGTTTAGCAGATATCCACAAAATGATAATCAATTGCGCGGTCATATCGGAGGGTTATCAACTTGCGTTCAGCAAATAGTGCAAAAAGTGGATTTGTTGCCAACTGATGAAATACGATCTTTGGTAGCCTTTGCTGAACAATATGAAGACAAACTTAATAAGCAAGAACGCAAGCAACTTACTGTAACAAAAACGCTTCCTAATAAACCCTATCAACTGAGCGAACAAGAACTCATACAGATAAGTGACTATCTTGACGACGTTAATGGGGTGCTGAATAAGCAAGGTGTGCGTTTTAATTTATGCGGTCAGTATTTGCAAACCATAAAAAGTGGTCGCTTAAATGAATTACGCAAGGATCTTCTAATTACAAGCGTTAAGAGCAGTTTATTAAATTGCCAAGGGCGATTAAGTAGACTGAAATTTGAAGCCGCACAAGATATACAAAAAACTAGTGTTAATTTTTTATCTGAATATTTAACTTTTTTAGAAGACCAAAGCCAGAAAAAAGAAAATAAACTCCCAGAGTTTACTATGACAAACACTTTACCCAGCGCACCCTTTGAGTTTAACCAAGCCGAATATAATCAGATTTGGGGCTATTTAGATGAATTATATGCCGCATTAGAAAAAGAAAAGTATCTATCCCCTGGACATAGCTGTCCGACGAAAAAACCATTTTCTAGCGATAAAAACTTTACTCGTAGATTTGTAACTGAACTTTACCCTTGCCTAATGAACTTAGATTTTGCTGCTCGCAACAAAGCCCGAGTGAATTTGGACTACACTAAGACATTGGATGAAGCAAAAGCGTTCTCACAACAGTATATGAATGAAATGGCGAGAAAATTGTAACTCGCTAACAGTTTACAGTTTGATTACGCTATTTGAAATCATGGATGATTTCGCAGAGCGCCCATGGATGGTTTTACAGCGTCTTTCAAATGGTGTAATCAGGCTCTAAAGAGAGACAAGCATAAAAAAACCCAGCCGAGGCTGGGTTTTTGCATTTTGTGCAGGTGCAGTGCACCACAACAAACGATTAACGTTTTGAGAATTGTGGACGCTTACGTGCTTTATGTAGACCAACTTTCTTACGTTCAACGCGACGTGCATCACGAGTAACGAAGCCAGCTTTACGAAGTGCTGGACGTAGACCTTCATCATATTCCATCAATGCTCTGGTAATACCGTGACGGATAGCGCCAGCTTGACCAGAAATACCGCCACCTTTAACAGTAACGTATAGGTCAAACTTGTCTAACATTTCAACTAACTCTAAAGGTTGCTTAACAACCATGCGAGCTGTTTCACGACCAAAGAATTCATCTAGTGGACGCTTGTTAACTACGATGTTACCACTGCCTGGACGTAAAAATACGCGAGCAGTAGAGCTTTTGCGACGACCTGTGCCGTAGTATTGAGTATCTGCCATTTTGCTCGCTCCTTAAATATCCAAAACTTGTGGTTGTTGCGCTTGATGCGTATGTTCTGCGCCAGCAAATACTTTAAGCTTGCGGAACATTGCACGACCTAGCGGGCCTTTAGGAAGCATGCCTTTCACAGCTTTTTCTAAAACCATTTCTGGCTTAGCAACAATAAGCTTCTCGAAAGTTGTTTCCTTCAAACCACCTGGATAACCAGAGTGAGCATAATACATCTTGTCAGACGCTTTGTTTCCGGTTACACGGATTTTTTCCACGTTCACAACAACAATGTAATCACCAGTGTCCACGTGAGGCGTGTACTCTGGCTTATGCTTACCACGTAGTCTGGTTGCGATTTCAGCAGCCAAACGACCTAAAGTTTTGTCTGTGGCGTCAACCACGTACCAGTCACGTTCTACAGTTTCTGGCTTTGCAACAAAAGTTTTCATTAAATAATCACCCGAAAAATAAATTAATTACAAGTTATATCAACACGTTAGCCCCTTCGAGCTTGCTGATCTTCCACCTTTCCCAAAGGTGGGTGTAACTGGGCAGGTCGCGAATTATACAGATTTGTAAGGAAATTCAAAGTTTTTTATCAAGCTTTATGCAATAAACTTGCGGCTTTAAGGAGATTTTAAAAGAATTACTTTCGCGTAACCGATGACACACCTTCAATCAATTGTAAGCGGCGCATACACTGCATCAGGTTGGTTTTATTCACCACTTCCACTGTGAGCTGAATTAACGCGGTGCCTTTTTTGGTATCACTATGGCTTTTTACGCCCAATAAACTGACTTTTAAATTTGCCAATTCTGTCGTGATATCACGTAGTAATCCCGTTCTATCAACGGTGAAAAGATCAAGCTGGGTTTGAAAACTGCCCTGCTCTTGTCCAGCCCACATCACTTCAATTTCTCGTTCTGGGTGCTGATTTAGTAAATTTTGCAATTGCGCACAATTCTCTTTGTGCACACTTATGCCTTTACCTTGAGTGATAAAACCCACAATTTTGTCCCCAGCCACAGGTTGACAGCATTTAGCGAGGCTACTTAAAAGATTCCCCACACCTTCAGCGACTATGGCCTGACCTTTACCCTTACGTCTGGTTTTGGGCTTTTCTGCCAACACCTGCGCTTTAGGTTCTTCTGGTGTATGTAACTGTTGAATGCTGTTAACCACATTCATGACGCGCACATCACCGGTACCTATAGCGGCATACAAATCATCTAAGGTTTGCACGTTGTATTTAGTAATCACTTCTTCAGCTAATTTTGCTGAAAGATTAACTTTATGCAGTTCACGTTCGAGAAGTTCTTTACCCGCGTCACGGTTTTTATCTTTATCGAGCTTTTTGAAAAAGCTTTGAATCGCAGCTCTCGCACGTGCAGTATGTACATATCCCAAACCAGGATGTACCCAATCACGAGATGGCGTACTGTTTTTGCTGGTCAGAATATTAACCTGGTCACCTGTGTGCAGGTTGTAGGTAAAAGGAACAATTCGTCCGTTGACCTTAGCGCCCGTGCACCGATGGCCAACGTTACTATGCACATAATATGCAAAGTCTAACGGTGTAGCGCCTGAAGGAAGATCGATTACATCGCCGTGAGGAGTGAACACATACACACGATCTTCAAACACCTGATTTCTAAATTCTTCTAACAGATCCCCTGAATCTGCCATCTCTTCTTGCCATTGCAGAATCTTACGTAACCATTTGACTCTTTCATCCATGTTTGCCTGCTTACCGGCGCTACCCTCTTTGTATTTCCAATGGGCAGCAACCCCCAACTCAGCATCTTGATGCATTTGTTGGGTGCGAATTTGGATTTCAATGGATTTACCTTGGGGTCCCACCACTACCGTATGAATACTTTGATATCCATTTGGTTTTGGGGTCGCAATGTAATCATCAAACTCAGCCGGAATATGGCGAAAGTTTGCATGCACAGTGCCTAAAGCGGCGTAACAGTCTTGAAGCCTATCGGCGATTATTCTTAACGCGCGGATATCAAACAGCTGTTCAAAATTGAGATGCTTTTTCTGCATTTTTTTGTAAATGCTGTAAATGTGTTTAGGTCGGCCTATGACTTCGGCTTTGATATTTTCCTGATTCAATAAATGCTGCAATGAGTCAACGAAATCGGCAATGTACTGCTCTCGTTCACTACGCTTTTCTTTTAGTTGTTTGGCAATATTTTTATAGGTGCCAGGATGCAAATAACGAAAAGATAAATCTTCTAATTCCCACTTTAACTGACCTATACCTAAACGGTTGGCCAAGGGCGCATAAATAGTCGCACATTCTCTGGCCACCATAACGCGCTCTTCTTCATCTTGTTGTTTAATTTGATGCAGGGTACAAATGCGTTCAGCCATTTTAATTACAACAGCACGTACATCTTCAGCCATAGCTAACAGCATATTGCGTAAGTTTTCTACTTGTTCGCTACTTTGTTGTTGGCGAGATTTGGCTGTTTTGATGGCGTCCATTTTGCGGACTTTCATGATAATTTCGGCAATTTCAGCGCCAAATTTTGCCACTATTTCATCGAAATCTAGCGTATGGATTTGGCAGTAGGGATACACGAGCGCAGCTTGCAAGGTGTCGTCATCCATTTGCAGATCATGCAGAATTTCAACCATTTCCTGACCAATCAATAAAATGTCAGGGGTATCTGTAATACTTCTAAGCTTTTCTTTGGTAGATTCTGCCAGAGGTAACTGAGTTAACCATTCATCAAAACCAGGCCGTTGGTCTTGGTGAACACGTCTTATAGATACCATAACACCTAATCCTTTACTTCTATGAGTCTCTTCGTTCGAATAACGCCATCAGCTCCATATGCTCAGTATACGGGAACATATCCAAAGCACCTATACTTGAAACAGCATAACTTTGCATTAAATGTTCTATATCACGTAAAAAAGAACTTGGATTACAGGAAATATAGAGTATTTTTCGAGCTTTACTTCTTCCAAGCATCTGACACAGCGTATTAGCCCCCGCACGCGCTGGATCTAACACCACTATGCCATTAGGTTTTATTTTTATCTTTTTTACGTCTTCAATATCATCCAAATTAGCTTGCTGACTGAACAGGTTATCTATCTTGTTATTGGTTGCATTGACCAAGGAACGTTCAGCCATTTCCTGAGACACTTCGTACGCGAATACCTGATTGACTTTGGATGCTAGGGCTAACGAAAAATTCCCAGCACCAGCAAAAAAATCATAGGCAACATCATCAGCTTCTGGCGCTAGCCATTGCATTGCCTTAGATAGCATTTGCTGATTGACATGGGGATTAACTTGCAGAAAATCCTTTGTGGAAGTATTAAGTCGTAATTCTTGATATCCGGTTACTATCAGATCCTTATCATTTAGGTTTGAATACTGCTGCTCTTGTTCCGAGGATATTTCAAGTTTGCTGCCATGCTTATCACTAAACTCTATTAAGTCATTCACATCATTTGAGGGCAAGACGCCGGTACAATGGAGCGACACTATTTGTACATTATCGGTTTCTAAAAAAACAATATGTCCTAACTTTTTAATCCCTTTTAGCTTTTTTAATACCGGCAAAACATTCTTTACCACCGGCTGCAATCCGGGCGTTAAAATAGGACAATTTTCTATATCCACTATGTTATTTGAGTTGGCAGCTCGATAGCCGATTTTGACATGCTTGGGATTACGTGCATCCACCGACATACGTACTTTTCTACGATAGGATTGATTCGATGTTATGGGTGGATGCCAAACCTCTTGAGAAATGTCATATTTGTGCGCCAATCGTCGTTGAAATGCCTGCATTTTTAAATCAATCCCTTTTTCTTGAGACAGATGCTGCAGACTACATCCTCCACACCCATTGTAATGCTGACAAAATGGACTCACTCTTAAATCACTTGGATTTGATACCCGTATTATCTTGCCCTGTTGTACTTGTTTATTCGCATTAGTAACGTCAATATCAACCAGCTCTTCTGGCAAAGCGCCTTTTACAAGCGTGATTGGCTGGGTAGAAAGACAAATGCCAATGCCCTGATCATCTACAACGTCAATTTTAACCGTTTGTCGCGACGGTTTGGTTTTATTCGCTTTGGGTTTAAAAATACGCGCCATGGTTTTAGGCTTCTATGACTGCTGTGGCAATGGCGTAATGCACTTCATCAGAAATACTTATATGGATATGAGTAACCTTATGTTCTTCGCTCCATTGTTTTGCCCCTTGAGACAACGACACCAGCGGTTTACCTGAAGCGTCATGCCCAATTTCAAAATGCTGCCAGCCAATTCCTCGACCTATGCCTGTTCCCATAGCTTTTGCCAAAGCTTCTTTTGCGGCAAATTTCTTGGCTAAATAACGGGCTTTGTCTTTGCTTTGGGCATATTCTTGCTGTTCGTTCTCAGTTAACAAACGTAGCGGAAGCTTTTCTGATGCAGATAGCGCTTTACTAATGCGCTGAATTTCCACAATGTCAGTCCCCAAACCTAGAATCATAATAAATTACTGTTCCTAGCTTCTTGCATCAGTGCACGCATATCTGCTACTGCTTTGGCTAATCCATCAAACACCGCACGGCCAATAATGGCATGGCCAATGTTCAATTCAATTAATTCTGGAATTGCCGCTATTGGTTTCACATTATGATAATGCAATCCATGCCCAGCATTTACTTTTAACCCTAAACGGTGAGCATATTGAATACCCTGAATTAGCTTTTGCAACTCATGTTGAGCTTGGTGCTCGTTAGTTGCCTCTGCATATTGTCCGGTGTGGATTTCAATATAGGGGGCGCCTGCATCTACCGAAGCTTCAATTTGAGCTTCATCCGCATCTATAAACAAAGATGCTTGAGTATTTTGCTCACTTAATTGACGACAAGCATCTTTAATGCGAGACAAGTTACCCACCACGTCTAACCCACCTTCAGTGGTCAATTCTTCGCGCTTCTCAGGTACTAAGCAACAAAAATCAGGCAGCACTTTTTGGGCAATAGCCAACATCTCATCAGTAACCGCCATTTCGAGGTTTAATCGGGTATTAATGGTTTGTTTTAACAAGAACACATCTTGGTCTTTAATATGGCGTCGATCTTCTCTTAAATGCACTGTGATTCCGTCTGCGCCTGCACGTTCTGCTATATCAGCTGCGTGTACTGGATTGGGATACGAGGTTCCACGTGCGTTTCTTAAAGTCGCTATGTGATCTATATTCACACCAAGTAAAATATCATGCATAAGAGTTTTCTACTGAAGTAAGTTGCTGGAATTATATCAAAAAATATCCGGCAAAAACCTGTTAAATATGCGCTTTTAATCACATTTTTGTCGCAAGTTGTAGCTTAGCGTTTTTTAAATAGCTCTCGGCTTTTTAGTGGTTTATCACCTATCACTAAGGGAAGCGTCATTCTGACTATGTATTTGGCTACTTGTAAACTGGCTTTATTATAGGTTTTTTGCTGTAAATCTAAGATGCTTTGACCAGATATCAAACTGACACTTGGGTTGTTTGAAAACACAAAACCTACTTCGTTGACATATTGGTAGGTCACATCTGGCAATATTTCCTGCCCGGTATCAGCCGTACTGGAAATGTCGACCAAGTACCCCATATTTGCTAGCAGACAAAATTCAAATTCTCTCAGAATGGGTTCTAATGCAAGTAATTCTGGATTTTCAAGTTCAGACAAAGCTGCGAGCGTCATCACATATTGGGCATAAAGGTCTTCAATAGCTTCTGATTCTGGCAACGCCCGTTGCAATAGCTCATTAATATAAAAAGCGCTATACAAGGCGTTACCTTTACAAGCATAAGCCTGATTAACCTGTTCTGCATTGATCAAGTTTTTAAGTGAAGACTTGCCTGAGCATTCTAGAGAAATCAACTGCAAAGGCTGTAAAACACTTTTTCGATCAGATTTAGTGTTTCCTCGTACACCTTTAGCCACCACTGAGATTCGACCAAATGCTTGGGTAAATACATCAATTAACATAGAGGTTTCACGGTAAGGTCGACGGTGAATCACAAATCCTTGTGAACTAAGCCTTTGCATGCTACTCCACTGCCATGAGTTGGTTAACTAACAACTGAACATTAATTCGGTTATTGAATTCATTCACATCCAATTGGTATGCCAAATGTACCTGTTTTGCTTGCAGATTTGGCCATTGATCAAGGTCGACATTAAAGGCAATTGCATCAGTAATTTGATGTCCCTTTTTAACCACCATTTTTAAGTGTTTTTGTCCGACTATGCGTTGTTGAACAATTTCAAAAACGCCATCGAACATAGGGGCTTCAAAAGATTGTCCCCAAGGAATTGCAGATTTAAGTAGCTGCGCATTTTGTAAATTGATTTCTGCTGCACTTAATTCGCCATCAGATAAGGTTTGAGATTGGTTGGGTAAACCCGCTAAAGCGTCTGCTGCTGCCTGTTCAAACAAAAGCGTAAATTGATCAAATGCCTTGGTTGGAATAGACAGACCTGCAGCCATTGCATGACCGCCAAATTTATTGATAACCTCGGGATTATCAGTGGCTATGCGATCGAGTAAATCTCGGATATGAATGCCCGGAATACTTCTAGCTGAACCTTTAATACTAGTATCGCTTTCGTGAGCAAAAACAATACAAGGTCGATAGTATTTTTCTTTTAACCGACCAGCGACAATGCCAACTACGCCAGCATGAAAGCTGTCGTCGTAGAGACTAATTGCTGCTGGCAAACTTGTTCCATCGAGTACGCAAGACGCTAACGCTTTTTCAGCTTCCGCTTGCATAGATTGCTCTATTTCCTGCCTGCTTTTATTTAACTTATCGAGTTCTGCCGCTAACTGTCTCGCTTTGCTCATTTCTTCGGTTAGCAGGCACTCGATTCCAATCGACATATCTTCTAAGCGTCCCGCCGCATTGAGGCGAGGCCCAAGGGCGAACCCAAGATCTGAAGAGGCTATTTGACTAGCTTTGCGTCCGCTGGCATCTAACAAAGCTTGTATGCCCAAGCGAGTTCTACCGCTTCGAATTCGTTGCAAGCCCTGATGCACTAATATGCGGTTGTTTTGGTCCAAAGGCACTACGTCTGCAACTGTACCCAGTGCCACTATGTCTAAGTAGTTCGCTATGTTTGGCGCTTGTAGTTGTTTTGTTTCAAAGTAGCCACTTTGGATTAATTGCGCTCTAACCGACAACATTAAATAAAAGGCGACGCCAACGCCGGCCAGATGTTTTGAGGGAAAGGCGCAATCAGGCTGATTGGGATTTAGAATGGCATCGGCATTCGGTAGAAATTGTCCAGGCAGGTGATGATCGGTAATGAGTACTTGCAAACCTGCCTGTTTAGCGGCGGCAACGCCTGATATGCTGGAAATGCCATTATCTACTGTAATCAATAAATCGGTGCCCTGTTCAAGGGCAATATCCACCACAGGTTCAGACAATCCATATCCATAATCGAACCGATTAGGAACAATAAAAAACCCTTTTTTATGTACAAAATCTCGTAAACACAGCATGCACAAAGCTGTGCTAGTTGCCCCATCAGCATCAAAATCACCCACAATACAGATACGTTTTTCTTGCTGAATAGCATCCACCACCAGCGCGGTGGCTTTTTCGATATCTTTAAATAAATTGTAGTGCAGCAAGCCTTTGGTTTGCATATCTATTTCAGCAATGGATTGCACACCTCTTTGCCGCAACACCTTGTCCAACAAGGGTGGTAACTTGGCGTCTAGCGGCGAATGAATGATTGGCTCTCGATGAACTATTTGCATTATTTCTTTGGCTGTTTATTATTGTTTTTGCTTTGCTTATTTTACCTTGAAAGCGCCGCTATTTCAGCAACACAACCAATTAAAATTTTAGCAACACAATTACACCGCTATGATCAGGCAAATTGTCTATATCTATGCTGCCGTTATGAAACTGCGCAATGATGTTCGCCATAAAGAGCCCCAAGCCCAAATGAGAAGATTCACTGGTAGTATTAGGTCGCACTGAAATCATAGAATTCATTAATTGACTACGCATCTTATCTGGTAGTAAAGGCCCTGTGTTCGTCACTGAAATACAGGTTTTGCTACCTTTTTCAAATACTCTTAAACGAATGGTATCCGAAGGCTTGCTAAACTCCATGGCATTGGTCACAATTTTATCTAGCATTTGTGCAAATAGATCAGGAGCACCAACAAAGGTTTTTTCAGTAACATCTAAATCAAGCTGAAAATGATAGTCAGGATGTGTCATGCCATAGCCTTCTACGCAACTTTTAAGTAAGCCTGGCAAATCAAATTTTTCTTTGTCTGTCCCTTTAATTGCCTCTTCTAAACGGGTTGCCTCGCTCATATTGTTAAGAATTTTACTTAGCCGTGATATGCCTTGTTTCGCTCTTTCCACATAAACTGCTTGATTGTCTGGATCCAGAGCAATGTTATCCAAGGACGAATTCACCACCGCCACTGGGGTGCGCAATTCGTGGGATAATCGTGATGCCATATTTTCTAAGTAACTATTGTATTGTTTTAATTTTTCCAACACTTGGTGAAAAGTTCGGCTTAAATCACCAATTTCATCCGCACTGTTTGATAGGGGTATTTGACCGACAATTTTACCACTTTGATCAATGGCAGATTCTGTGTCATCTCGTAATTTTCGGATTCGATTAGAAATACGAGATGCCAACAATAATAACGCCAAAATACCGATCAGAATTACCGCCAGAATAAAATTAAATTGCTTCTCTAATGCTTGATTGCGAAGCGTTCGTATGCCATTGGTTGTTTGCTCAACGACCACAGCCCCCATGACTTCACCTTGATTATAAATAGGATGTGCAGCCGACAAAATCACCGCTTTTTTGTCCGGTGTAAATCGCCACAATGTATCGGCTTTTCCTGTCAATGCTGACTGAATATCCTGCCCTTCTAAGGACACTGCATCTTGCAAGTCATCCACGAAGGTTTGCGGCGGTTCAGTCAATATTTTTTGATATAAAGGTTGCAGAAATTGTTGATAGAGATCGCCCCAAAAATTCTTCCCTGTTTGCCTATTCGATTCAACTTGAAAACCAGTAGCCGTATTGATATCACCTGCTGTGGCGAGCACTCGCATATTGTTATCTACCACCCAAATGCGCGAATCCGAATAGGACAATCCGGCTAGAATTTTGTCGATCTCTGGCGCCGGCGTTAATACAGTGCCTAAAGCTTCTGACCGCGTCGGATTTGCGGTACCAATTAAATAGTTCAATCGGCGTGTTTCAGGGTCATCCACGTCTCCGATGGCAAAAGCTATATTGCTGGAAAGCATAGCGGCAGGAAATCTGAGTTCAATTGAATATCCCTCAGGGGTAATTCTCCATTGCCCCTGAATCTTTGTTTCCAGCGATACAGGAGTGAGCCTATCTACGTCTTCATCTAATAAGTATGCATTAACCCAACCTGGCTCATAAGGTGCTATCAGGTAACGTTTAAATAAACCGTCATTGGTCAGCATGGCAATTTGAAGAAAGTCATTTCTATCTACCCGCAAACTGGTTTGTGGACGAAACAATACGCTATCGTCAATAACGTCAAATATGGCATACACATATTGCTCGTAGCGACCTACCATATGTGTAAACTGCAATGATTCGGGTTGGTACACTATGGATTGTTCAATTAACGAGTTAGCGCCATAGTCTAGCCACTTATCTTTGTATTCGGTCCAGTCATCTAATCGCCCATCTAATTGCACTGGATAAGCAATTTCATGAATAAAAAGATCTTTCCCTGCAACTACGTTATGTAAAAACCCTGATTTAACGTCAAATAACGCTGGCCTTTCATGCAGAGCTGTCGCTACTGCTCTTGCGGTACCTACCAGCGCTTGCTCTTGACCAATTTGTAAGTAAGATTCGAGTTCAACTACATACTGATAACTTAGATATGGAATCACCAATAAAAACGAAGCGAATAATAATATTTTAGCTCTTAGCTTTAATCCGAATCGCTTCATTTTTGGGTCTTCCAACGGTATCCCATACCATAAACAGTTTCTATGGCATCAAAATCGTCATCTATCAGTACAAATTTTTTCCGGATACGCTTTATATGTGAAGTAATGGTTGTGTCGTCCACGACCATTTTAGAATCATCCATTAACTGTTGACGACTTTTTACGTGTCCTGGATGTTTGGCGATGCCGTGTAACATCCAAAATTCAGTGACAGTGAGTTCTACTTGTTGACCATCATAAGTTACCAACATTCTGTTAGTATCAATTTGTAGTTTACCTGTGGTGATTAAATCATCGGCTTTTTGCGGTAGTTGCATACTTTCAACACGTCGGAACAAAGCCGAAATACGCGCCAACAAATGTGGCAAACTGATATCTTTGGTTAAATAATCATCTGCGCCCATGCGCAGACCGCAGATAGTGTCAAAATCATTATCTCTGGCAGTAAAAAAAATGATAGGCAAGGTCTTAGATAAACTTCTGGCCAACTGACATACTGCAAAACCACCATCGATTTCATCACCTAACCCTATATCAATAATGGCAAGATCTGGAAGCTGTTGTTGAAAGCCTTTTTCGGCGTCTGCGCGCGTTGTGTAGGCACTGACTTTATAGCCTTGCTGGCTCAATGCGGCAATATAATTTTCTCGTAAAGCTTTGTCATCTTCCACGAGTGCAATGGTCTTTTGCATATCTATAGGTGTCTCTACTGCTTTTAACTGGGTTAACTATAACGAAATTCCTTCGAATAAGAAGCCTTCTAAGTCAATTTCCATTTTTTCGCCACATTTGAACATCAAATTGCCATTTTGTTTCCCCTGGATTGCCAATTTCTTTGTGTTTAATAAGCATCGTGAGTCAACAAACACAAAAACTTGAAAGGAAAGAAAATGAAAAAACTTATTTTAGCAACAACAATAGTAATGACTTTAGGTGCAGGTTTCTCTTCATATGCAGAAGCTTCAACAAATAGCAATAGAAGCGAAAAAGAAAATAAAAATGATGCCATTGGTTTTGGCGCTGGTGCTATCACAGGTGCAGCAATCGGTGGTCCAGCTGGCGCAGTAATTGGCGGAATGATTGGGCTATTTATCGCAGATGATGTCAATGATGAAAACAAAATTGAACAGCAAGAACAAGCCTTACTAGCAAATCAAGCTTTAGTAAAACAACAGCGTCAAGACATCGCGATGCTGCGTACCGATATTAAAAATCTGAACGATGAGAAAATGACCCAAGCAGTGAATTTTGAAACTGCAAAGTCAACCTTATTAGCAGAGAGTATTCCGAACATTGAAACCAGCGTTCAATTTAAAACAGCATCAGCAACAATAGATGAAAGTTACAAAAATCAACTCGACAGTATTGCCGAGCTACTCGTTCAATTTCCTGAGTTAAGTGCAAGAGTAACCGGCTATGCAGATCATCGAGGCAATCGTCAATTTAACGATGAACTGTCGAACAAAAGAGCGTTGACAGTAAAGCAGTATTTAATGTCGCAACAGGTATCAGAGCAGCAAATCCATTCAGCAGGGTTAGGGGAAGTCAGTAGCAATGGCGCACAACCTACTTCTTATGAAAAGTTATTCTTCGATCGCAAAGCAATTATCAAAATTGTACCCACTAAAACCGTAATGACAGCAGCCAATTAATTGGCTGCCGTTTTTTTTCGAACAAGGATAAACTCATGACAAATATAACCAAAATCACCTTGTTTGTAGCTGTAGTCGGTTTAGTGGCTATTTTGCATAATCTTGTAGATAAACATGCCCGCGCCAACACTGTGCAAACTCGTACCCAGGAAGTCACAGCGCCAGTAAATCAAGTCACTGTGCAAAATCTGAGTGTTGTCTCCTCTTCCTCTGCAACTGACGATGAGATTGTCACTTCGCCGCAGGTTACCAATATTTATCAAACCGAAACTGGCAGTTTTTATTTTTCTCAAGCGAGCTTTAGTCAAAACGAGGCAATAGATTACACTCCTGCAGTGCTTAAAAGCTCACATTTTAAAGTAAAGGTCACTGGCCCCATTCAAAGAACTAAGGTTATACAAGAGTTTTCTAATCCCAGCAAAGATTGGCAAGACGGCGTTTATGTATTTCCTTTGCCAATTGGAGCTGCAGTGGATAGTCTTAAAATGATTATTGATGATCGCGAGATCATCGGAGAAATTAAACCCAAAGAAGAAGCGAAACGAATCTTTGAACAAGCCAAGGCGTCGGGTAAAAGAGCCAGTTTGGTTAGCCAACTACGCCCTAATATGTTTAAAAACAATGTGAGCAATATTCCGCCGGATGCAAAAATTACCGTTGAGCTTGAGTTTCAACAATTATTGGATCTGTCAGATCAAGGATACGAACTTAGATTACCCACAGGTATCACACCTCGATATGTGCCAGTAGCATCCCCCGAATATATTGAAGCTAGCGGTCATCCCGTAGACACTGATACAAACGAACTGATCATTGAAGTTGATCTGAACATGGGCGTGCCTTTAGATTCAATTGAATCCTTACACCATGAGATTATCCAAAAACAACAAAGCAAAGCCCAGTACTATCTGCGCACTACCTCTGATGTCAACAACACACAGTCGTTTGTGCTCAGATGGCAACCTAAAAATCAATCACATACCCAAGTTAGTCATATTCAAGAATCCATAGATGATATGGAATACGGGTTAATTTCCTTGTTAGCCCCGCAACAACCGGCAGCCCAAGTAAATAGAGACATCACCTTTATTCTTGATACCTCAGGTTCTATGGTGGGAGACTCTATTATCCAGGCAAAAGAAGCACTCAAGGTCGCGATCAAAGATTTGGCGCCCGATGATAGGTTTAACCTTATTGAATTTGATAGTGATGCTAATGCATTGTGGGGTGTTACTTATGAAGCTAGTGAGGGAAACATTGAACAAGCAATAAACTTTATAGACAAATTGGAAGCCGATGGCGGCACCGAAATGTTGAGCGCGTTAGAACTAGCGTTTGAGTTGCAAAAATATCAACGCCCACAATCTGATCATTTTAGGCAACTTATTTTCATTACTGATGGCAGTGTTGCTAACGAAGCGCAAGTATTAGCTAAAATTCACAATGCTATAGGTGATACTCGACTATTTACTATCGGAATTGGCAGTGCCCCAAATGAATATTTCATGCAAGAAGCGGCTTTAGCTGGTAGGGGAACATTTACCTTCATCGGCGATACTAATCTGGTAACCGCAGAAATGACCAAGCTGTTAAAAAAAATCAAACAACCTATTTTGACCGATTTAAACATCCAATTGTTACATCAAGGGGCACCTGTGGATGTTGATATTTTCCCATCTCAAATTCCTGATTTATATGCTGGAGAGCCTTTACACATTTTTTATCGGCAACAGCTATTGCCACAAGACTCTTTCAAAATAGAGTTAACAGGGAAACAAGGAAGATATACCAACCAAGGTAAATTTGAAAAACAAGCTTGGTCCAGATTAATTACCCCTATGCAAGCAGAAGAAAACGCCGGAATTAATAAACAATGGGCCTACGAAAAAATTCAACAGCTTAATCGCACGCTGCATACCACATTAACGCAAGGTGACGATTACAAGGCATTAAAAGAATACACCAAAGAAAAAGTTACCGAATTGGCAATGGAGCACCATATTGTGTCTGACTATACCAGCCTAATTGCGGTAGACCATCAAAAACAAGACGCTTTGGAACGCAGAATGCAAACCGCAGGCATAGATACACAACAGTTCAAACTAGCCCAAACCGCTACAAAATCGGGATGGTTAAACTATTGGGGTCTATTTATCTTATTTGTCGGCGCTATTGGTATCGCGATAAGTTCGACCTTTCTTTTGAAAAAAAGAGCGGCTTAAAAATGACAGTCAAGGCAGCTAAAGGATTTTTAGTTGGCAGCACGGCGGTGTTGTTACTGGGCATAGGCTTTATCGCCTGTGCCAATTATATTCAAGCAAAAGCATGGTTAGCTCAGTATTTGATTGAACAGGCGTGGCAACAAAGTGTTGAGACTAACAGCCAAGTAAAACCTTGGCCTTGGGCTGATACCTTTGTGGTTGGTGAATTACAGTTGCCCCAACAAAATCTAATGATTTTAGAAGGCGAAAGTCTACGTAATCTAGCTTTTGGCCCAACGAGAATGAGTAGCAGTGCTAAGTTTGAACAGTTTGGCAATACCGTCATTTACGGTCACAGAGATACACACTTTGCCAGTTTAGAAGAAGTAAAATTGGGGGACAGAATTCAAGTAAAACACAAAAATGGCGTACGTAACTATGTGATTAACAGCATAGAGGTTGTGAATGCTTTCGATAGTTATGTCACAGCACCAAGCCAAGATACTATGTTGACGCTGATCACTTGTTATCCGTTTGGAGGTATAGAGGTAAATCCAGACCAACGCTTTGTGGTAAAAGCGTTGGCTATTTAATGTTGCAAGGGTTAGCCTGAAATCTGCTGTAAACTTTGCAACAATACATTAGCAGGTTGGTAACCAGGGATCATAGTACCATCGGGTAATATTATATTTGGTGTACCGGTTACACCAACTTGTCGACCAAAGTTATAATGGTCAGCAACATTGTTTTGGCAGCTAGTGCGTGCAATTTGTTGACCGGCTTTTGCTTTGGTCATTGCCTCTTGAGGGTTTTCAGAGCACCAAACTGAAACCGTATCTCGGAAACTATCTGATCCAATACCAGCTCTGGGGTAAGCAAGATATCTAACAGTGATGCCTAAATCGTTCAGCACAGACATTTCGTTATGCAGTTTACGACAATAACCACAAGTGGTGTCAGTAAAAACATTAACCACATATTTTTCATCTTCCGCTTTAAACTCAATGGCACTTGTGGCAAATTCTTCAATGCCGTGCAAACGCATATCTTTAAGCGCGGTCTCAGTAACGTCAGAAATCCCATCTTTAACATCGAAAATTCGTGCTTGCAAAAAGTAATTGCCATCTTTGCTGGCGTAGAATAACCCTTTGTTAGTATATAGCTGTAGTAAACCATCAATTGGGGAGTCGGCGACACCGTCAATCCTTAATTGTAGCTTTTTCGCTAGTTGATTAACTACGTCTTGATAGTCTGCTGTTAAATCTTGGCTTACCGAAGTAGGCTCTGTTGAAGCTTTAATGCTATTTTCGTCTTTGGCAGCATTAACGCTCATTCCCGCCACTAGTATGAAAAGCACACCTATCACACCTGCGATCATAATTTTTTTAGACATTACTTTTCCTGATTTTCAAAAGCGCTTCTGACCATACTAGACCGCAAATTTGGGTCCTTTGTTTCAAATATCCGCTTAAAATAAAAAACCTGAAGTATTTTACTGCTGACGTTCAGATACTAGATTGCTCTGAGTATAGCAAAACTTTCCTCTTAACTTAACCTCTAGGATGATGCTGTTTGACTAAAGTTTGAAGTCTATGTGTTGCTACATGGGTATAAATTTGCGTTGTGGAGAGATCCGAGTGGCCTAATAACATTTGCACAACCCTTAAATCCGCCCCATGATTCAGCAAATGGGTGGCAAAGGCATGGCGAAGTGTATGAGGCGACAAATCAACTTCTATGTTGACCAGTTTTGCATAATGTTTAATTCGATGCCAAAAGGTTTGCCTAGTCATGGTATTTCCTAATCGACTGGGAAATACCGTATTGCTTGGTTTAGTGAGCAGTTGCGACCGAGTATGTTTGATGTAATCTTGTAAAATATCTTGAGCATTTTCCCCCATGGGTACCAAGCGCTCTTTGTCTCCTTTCCCTGTAACCCTTATGACCCCTTGCACAATACTGATTTCATGCATTTGTAAATTGACCAATTCACTGACTCTAATGCCTGTGGCATATAAAAGTTCTAGCATAGCTTTATCGCGCATCTGAATTGGATCTTCTAGATCAGGCGCTTCTAGTAAAGCATCCACTTGCTGTTCTGACAAAGTGGTGGGCAAATAACTGGGTAACTTAGGGTTGCGTATATTATCAATAGGATTTTTTTCAACCTTTTTAATCTCTATTAAATATTGATAATAAGCGCGGCATGTACTTAAAAAACGAGAGGTTGAACGCTGAGAAATTTGTTTACTTAATCGATATTCCAAATAACTTTGAAGCTGAGTTTCCGTGGCATTTTCTAAATTTCCTCCGCCTACATAAGTTTGGATAAATAAAGCAAACTTTGTTAAATCGGTGCGATAAGCACTGGCAGTATTTTTTGATAGACCACGCTCTAGCCATAACATATTGATAAATTCATCAATACTATCTGCATTAGGAATCGAAAGCTTTGTTTCCATCAAAATCCGCGATTTTGTTTGATTAACTCATAGGCAGCTTGAATTTCTTGCGTCCGTCGATTTGCCAGATCGATTGCTTGTTGCGGAACACCCTTGGCCAACAGTTTATCAGGATGATGTTGCGACATTTGCTTTTTATATGCGCGTTTGACTTCTTTATCATCTACAGATGGAGCTACGCCCAATATTTTATAGGCATCTTCGATAGTCGGCCCATTTTTTTGTTGATATTGCTGGCGTTGGCGTTGATTTGACCATTGACCACCAGCGGCACCGGCTCTTCGAAAACGTTGCCCGGCCTCAAACGTTGTTATTAAAAACTGTAAATCAGCGTTGCTGAAGCCCAAACGACTGGCTACTCGCTGTAAAATATTGAGTTCAGGTTGTGACAGCTTGCCGTCTGCGCAGGCTGCTGCGATAAGAATTTCCAAAAATATCTGCATGATATCACTGCGACCATGACAATAGGCCTTAAAGGTGTCGACCATGTCATCTAACGGGAAATCTCTTTCTTTACCATCTCTAAACGCTTGTTGTGCTTCTTGTCTAACCTGACCGGTTAATTGCATGTCATCCATTAAAATGGAGGCAATTTTGATTTCTTCAGGTGTAACTCTTCCATCTGCTTTGCTGATGTGACCTAGGGCAGAAAATAGTGCATGAAAAAACATAGCATCTTGGCGAATGCCGTCAGGCGATGTAAAAAAGCGTGCAAAACCGCCACTGGATGAGAATGATCTTGCGTAGTTTACATCAAACATATGGCCCACAATTAAGCCTAAAATTCCTCCTGGAAGTTTAAAAATTGCGAAGCCTATAAGCGCACCAACTACTTTTCCCCAATACGTCATATTTATTATCTGATAGGTGTTATTTATTGTTAATTTTGCTCAATTGTAATCAAGAATATTTTTTTTTGATACGAAAACGCAATAAATATGTTTTTTTTATGCGTAAAAGGTTGGTTATTACGCATAATAACTATAAACTTTACGAGTTTATTTTCATCTTCAGCAGTTATTCTAAAACAATAAATGATTCGACTCGCCCTGCCATTTGTTTTAATCAGTCTACCATTGAGTAAAGTCTTCGGTGCGCAACTACAATGCCCCACGGACTCTCATGAGTTTGAACCTACAGAAATTCCTGCGGGAATACTGGCGGTATCGTCTCATGAAGCGCAAATAATCAAAGATACACAAGCGACTTTTCAGGGCGATGTAATCATTAAAACACAAGACAGTGTGATTAAAACTGAGTCTGCAAGTATTGAAAATAATGGTGAAGTCATCAAAGCAGAAGGTGACGTGTATTACACGGATCCATTGCTTAATGTTGAAAGCTTAGGTGTTGAAATTAATACGCCACTTAAGCTCCTGCAAATGGCGTCCACCGAATACAAGTTGAGTAGTATCAATGGCCGAGGCGGTTCTGAAGTACTATCCATTTCTGAACAAAACGGCATTTTGTTGGAAGACGTGAGTTTTACCACCTGCCCAAAAGGCAATGAAGATTGGAAAATTCAAGCAAGTGAGATTCGAATCGCTGATGGCAAACCTTTTGGTGAAGCCAAACATACCCGATTTTATATCGGTGGTGTTCCGGTGTTTTATCTACCTTATTTTGCGTTCCCCATTACAACGGCAAGACAAACTGGATTTTTATTCCCTGAATTAGGCAGTACCAGTAGCACTGGACTTGAATATGAGCAACCATTCTACTGGAATTTTGCCCCTAACATTGATGCCACTTTTAGCACCAGGTTAATGACTAACCGCGGACTACAATTAAAAAATGAATGGCGTTATCTAACAGAAAATCATTTAGGTGAAGTTCAGCTTGAATATTTACCCAATGATATTGATAGAGAGCAAGACAAGTCTCGCTATTTCTATCGTTTCACTCACCGCGGAAAGCTAAGTGAAAATTGGACTATAGCAGCCGACATTAGTGATTTGAGTGATGATAACTATATTGTTGATTTAGGCTCAGATTTTTATAATCAAGCAGATACCCATTTGTATCGTCAATTAGGTGTAAGCTATTTTTCAGAAAATCTAGACTTTTCCATGTTTGTGCGTGACTTTGCCACACTTGGCCGTCTTAACAATAACTACAGAGCCTTACCAGAAGCCAAATTAAATTACACCACTGCATTAAATGATCTTATAGATTTTGATGTACACTCTGAACTGGCTTATTTTGAAAATCGAAGTGACGAGTTTGCCAATGCGGTTCGTCTGCATGTTGAACCATCATTAAGCTTACCTTATCAAAAAGCTTGGGGAGAACTCCTAGCGCAGGTAAGTGTTATGCATACTTACTACAATCAAGATATTCCTGATGGCAACACTAGTTTAAAAGAAACGGTCAACCGCACCTTGGGTAAAGCAAGACTATATGGTTCTTTGATTTTTGAGCGAGAGAATTCAGGCCCGAAAGGCAATTATTTGCTCACCTTTGAGCCAAAAGCACAGTATCTATTTACCAGTTATGAATCACAGACCGATATTGGCTTGTACGATACTACTCAATTGTTAACCACGGTAAACAACTTATTCCGTGGTCAAGAATTTACTGGCTTAGACCGCATCAATGATAATAATCAATTTACCCTAGGCGCAACCGCTCGCATAATCGATGAAAATAACCGTGAAGTTTTGGTTGCCAGTGTAGGGCAGATAATTTATCTTGAAGACGCAAAGCTTCAGAACAGTTTCAGAAATGACAATAGATCGGCTATCGCTGCAGAAGTTGATTGGCAAGTGAACCAAAATTGGTTTTTGCACTCTGATATACAGCTTAGTAATACCACGAATAAGGTTGAACGGAGCAGTTTTTCAACCGAGTATAGGCTGGATCAAAACAAATTAATCCAAATTAACCATAGATATATTCGCTCATTGTCAGATGAACGAATTAATCAGTTTGGAATTTCAGCCAGTTGGCCAATTGCGAAAAATTGGCATTGGGTGGGAAGATGGTATAAAGATATAGAATTATCTCGCACCTCGGAAAGCTTTTTTGGGATTGAATACGAAAGTTGTTGTTGGGCATTAAGATTAACCATGCAACGACATTTGGCTACCCGCTTTAATAATGATGGTATCCGAGATGTTAACGAGTTTGATTCAGGTATCGCGCTACAATTTGTATTTAGCGGCCTAAGCAATAGAAAATCGAATAGTAGTAAAATAGATATGTTACAGCAGGGGTTATTCGGTTACCGACAGCCCTTTGTTTTAAATTAATAACAGCAGTTTAGTGAGTTTATGAATAGTAAAATACGCTTAATTTTAGTGACAGCAGCCCTGTTTTTCAGTGCCAATGCGTTAGCAGCCAAAGAGTTATTGGATAAGGTTGCAGTAATAGTTGATCAAGGAGTTGTGCTGGAAAGCGAAATTGATGAAGTGGTTGAAAACGTAAAAGCTAACGCGGTAGCCCAAGGCCAATCACTCCCGTCTGATAGAGCGCTTAGAACCCAAGCCATTGAAAAACTGATTGTAGAAAACCTACAGATGCAAATGGCAGAGCGTATGGGCATACAAATCAGTGATCCCCAGCTTGATCAGACCATCAATAACATGGCGAGAGGAGAAGGCCTAACACCTGAGCAGTTTCGACGAGAAATCGCTAACCAAGGTCTTACTTACGAATCGTATAGAGAACAAGTCCGAAAAGAGTTAATTATGGGTGAGGTTCGCCGCGCCAACGTAAGACGCCGCGTGTATATCACACCACAAGAGATTTCTACTCTAGTGCAACTTATTGAACAGCAAGGTGCCTCTCAAGCGGAATATCAATTAGGCCATATTTTGGTTGGATTACCAGGCGGTGCAACAGAAGAAGAAATTGAAGATGCAAGAGATCGCGCTGATACCATTATTAAGTTATTAAATGAAGGTTCTGACTTTGCCCGCATGGCAATAGGTTCTTCGTCTGGTGCCGAAGCGCTGAATGGCGGAGACATGGGTTGGATGAACATTAACTCAATGCCTACCCTGTTTGCAGAAGCTGTGCAAGGTCGTAAAAAAGATGAACTTATTGGGCCAATTCGTTCAGGCGCAGGTTTTCATATTCTTAAAATTATGAACACCCGTGGCGTTGAGATTGTAGAAGTTGAAGAAGTAAATGCCCGTCATATTTTGATCAAACCTTCAATTATTTTAAGTGATGCTAAAGCCGAACAAATGCTAAAAGAATTCAGACAAGATTTAATTGACGGTAATGCTGATTTTGCAGAACTTGCGAAAGAGCATTCTGAAGATCCTGGTTCAGCACTACGAGGTGGTGAGCTAGGCTACAACGACCCAAACATTTATGTACCAGAATTTAAAGAAGCTTTAGCAGCGTTAGAAAAAGATGAATACAGTATGCCAGTGCGTTCTCAACATGGTTGGCACTTGATTCAATTACTGGATCGCCGCGTTGAAGATGCGACTGAAAAACGAAAAGAAGAAAGAGCATATCAATTGATTTACAACCGAAAATTCCAAGAAGAAACTGACTCTTGGTTAAGAGAACTGCGAGATCAAGCATATATTGAAGTGGTTGAATCTTAAGGAAGATAAATGAACTCGCCCGTAAGAATTGCCGTTACTCCAGGTGAACCTGCTGGAATCGGCCCAGACTTAATTGTCAAACTCGTTGAGCACACATGGGATGCTCAACTGGTTATCTTTGCTGACGCGCATATGTTGAGCGAGCGAGCTGCTGCACTGGGTCAAACCATAAGCATAATTCCGTTCGAACCTGGTTTGCAGTATGTGCAAAAGCCTGGAGAACTGATCGTTCAGCATATTCCCGTTTCTGCTCCTGTAACAGCCGGTGAATTAAATCCAGAAAACGGTCATTATGTGGTTGAAACTCTGCGTCAAGCTTGTGAGCAAAACATGGAGGGAAATTTTGATGCTGTAGTTACTGGTCCTGTACATAAAGGCATCATTAACAAAGCGGGAATTTCCTTCAGTGGACATACTGAATACTTTGCTCAATTATCCGGCTGTAGTGATGTTGTTATGATGCTGGCAACTGACGGTCTTCGGGTATGTTTGGCAACTACCCACATTCCACTTGCTTACGTTTCTAAAGCAATCACAGCTGAGCGCATTGAAAAAGTCGTGCGTATTATCAACACTGACCTTAAATTAAAATTTGGCATCGATAATCCAAAGATTTATGTTTGTGGACTTAATCCTCACGCAGGAGAAAGTGGACATCTAGGTAATGAAGAAATACTGGTTATAACGCCAACGCTAGATATGCTTCGTGACCAAGGTCTCAATCTGATTGGTCCATTGCCTGCTGATACTATATTTCAGCCTAAATACTTAGATGACGCTGATGCCGTATTGGCGATGTATCACGACCAAGGCTTACCTGTGCTTAAATTTAAAGGGTTTGGTAACTCAGTTAATATTACGCTAGGCTTACCTTTTATTAGAACCTCGGTAGATCACGGCACAGCAACAGACTTAGCCGGCACAGGTACAGCTGATACAGGCAGTATTATCAGAGCAATTGACGAAGCGATTAAAATAGCGAACAAGCAAGCGTGAGTAAAACCCATTTAGGCCACACGGCACGAAAACGATTTGGACAAAATTTCTTATTCGATGAATTTATCATCGACCAGATCGTGTCAGCGATTAAACCGCAAAATCATCAAAATCTTATTGAGATAGGCCCAGGTCTTGGTGCCCTAACAGAGCCGGTTGCAGAAGTTATTGAACATTTAACTTGTATCGAATTAGACAGAGATCTGGCCAAACGTTTACGTGCTCACCCTTTTATTCGTGATAAGTTAACCATTGTTGAAGCTGATGCATTGAAGGTAGATTTCAATATATTGGCCCAACAAGACAAACCAATGCGTATATTTGGTAATCTGCCTTATAACATCTCTACGCCCTTAATGTTTCACTTATTTGAGTATGCAAACCTTATTGAAGACATGCATTTTATGCTGCAACTTGAAGTGGTAAAACGTCTAAGCGCGGGAGTTGGTGATAAGCTCTATGGCAGATTATCGATTATGGCACAATATTACTGCCAAGCTATTCCTGTGCTACAGGTGCCTCCAACTGCGTTTAAACCACCTCCAAAGGTTGAGTCAGCGATTATTAGACTGATACCGCACAAACAAGCGCCAGTTGAAGTAGATGATGTTCAATGTCTTGAGAGAGTCGTTGCTGCTGCGTTTAATCAAAGACGAAAAACCCTTCGCAACAGTTTAAAAGAATTACTGACGGAGCAGGAAATAATTGCAACTGGTGTTGACCCAGAAGCGCGAGCCCAAAATGTCTCGTTAGCGTTATTTGCTTCTCTCGCTAATAAAGTGTTTCTAAAAAAATCCAATGATGAATATTGATATTCAAGTAAAAACCAAATATTTAGGCCTGCAAGAAAAAAAAGATAACTTACCTGTTCATGTCTTTAGTTACACTGTTACCATAGTGAATCACAGTGATGAAGCTGTCACCTTACGCAGTCGTTATTGGCTGATCACTAATGGTGATGGTGAAAAAATAGAAGTTAAAGGAGATGGCGTGGTTGGAGAGCAGCCTAAAATAAAATCTACTGAAAGCTATTCCTACACAAGTGCATCTATGATTAAATCAGATGTAGGCACAATGGAAGGATTTTATGTGTTTGAACTTGAAGACAAATCTACATTTAAAGCGCCAATCCCTGTTTTTACTTTGGCGAAGCCAAACGCTTTACACTGAACTAGCAGTTGATTAATTATGGCCAACTACGTAATAGGTGATATACAAGGCTGCTGTAAAGGATTAAAAGCCATTCTGAAAAAGGCTAAATTTAATCCAGAACAAGACAAGTTATACGCAGTAGGCGACTTGGTTGCTAGGGGCTCTCAATCACTGGAAACCTTACAATTTTGCCGCGATCTCGGTGATGCGTTTGAGACCGTACTAGGTAACCATGATTTACATTTAATTGCCATCGCCCATGGCATTCGTAAAGATAAACCCTCAGATAAACTTGCAAGCCTGATTAATCATGCGTCATTTTCCTCGCTGATTGACTGGTTAATGACTAAGCCACTGGCACTTAAACCTGAACCTAAGACGCTGATAACCCACGCGGGTTTATATCCTAGCTTTTCGGTCAAACAAGCGTTGAAATTATCCGAGGAAATTCAAGATTCCTTGCAGTCCGAAAAATCCAGTGATTTTCTGCGCCGAATGTATGGCAATAGTCCCGACCTTTGGGATCCCAAACATAAAAAAGAAGAGCGCCAACGTTTCGCGGTAAATGCACTGACAAGAATGCGCTATCTGACAGCTAAAAATCGCCTGGAGTTCGAAACCAAATGCCACCCCAATTATGCCCCAAAAAATTTGACCCCGTGGTTTTTGTTGCCAAACAAGAATTTAACCAAAAAACACCGCATCATTTTTGGTCATTGGGCATCTTTAAACGGCCTGAATAAACAACAACCTGATACCCAAGCAAAAATTTTCGGACTAGATACCGGATATGTTTGGGGTAACCAACTCAGCCTCCTAAATCTATCTACAAATTCAATTATTCGATATAAAGCTTAAGTTCTCCATTTAGCTGACGATACTTAATAACGGCTTTGCAATTAGCTTTTACAAAAATGGAGCAATTATGAATATAACAGTAGCTACGCGTGTCCGTGGTGGATTCGCCGTAATTAGTGCACTGCTACTCATTTTGGGATACGTATCAATATCTGGATTAAATAGTGTAGGTAATGCTTCTGACGAAGTGAGTGATCTTGCGCTACCGACTGTCTCTGGGAGTTCGACACTTAAAGCTGCCTTTTTAAACATGGGCCGACTATCGTTCGAAGGATTTATCAGCGAAGAATACAGTGAAGTCGAAAAAAAACGTGCTGCTTTTAATACCAGTAAAAATAATTTTGATGCGACTTTCAACGAATTGCTTAACGTGGTAGAAAATGACCAAGACATGCAATCAACTGTCAATTCGCTTAAATCACTCTATCAAGAGTATGTAGCAGCCAACAATAAAATGTTTGATTCTCACCTAGCGGCAATTCAGTTAAACAGTACTCTTTCAGACATAGTTGCTACCATCGAAGAAAGTACTGATGATGCATCATCCTACTTATTAGATTTTATTGATATGGATGAAGTACAAGATTCTAGAGCGCTTTCAAACGCAGCAGAGTATGCAGAATCTTTAGAAACCAGCATGTTGACTATTATCTCCTTAGGATCCGAATACAACAAAACGGAGACTATCCAAAGGGCAGATCTTCGCGGCAAAGAAATCATGGTGATCTTGGACCAGCTAAAGGATAAGTTTAGCGAAATGGTGCAAGCTGCTAATGGCGAAGATGAAAGCGGTACAATCGACGAAGTAAACACACTGGTTGCTTCCATCAACGAAGCAATTACCGGATCTACTGGACTTTTATCAACCAAAATTAATCAATTGGAAGAAATTCGATCATCCGAAGAAGCGCTTAATCAAGCCGATACCAATATCAACCTAGCAATCAAACAACTAGAAGCGCTTAATTTAATGGCTGATGCTAAAGCCTCAGAAATTAAAGAAAGAGTATCTGGTCAGGTAAGTTCGAGCGTAACCACTGCTATTCTGGTATTACTTATCTCCATTGGTTTGGCAGCATTTATTAGTTTCAACAGTGTAAGAGCTATTACTGGACCACTTTCTAGAGTCAATAATTTACTTAAAATAGCCTCTTCAGGCGACCTTACCCATCGTTTAGATGATACTTCTACAGATGAATTTGGGGAACTTTCACGTAACTGTAATCACCTAATCGACAATCTAAAAGATCTTATCAATGTGATTAATCAGCGTGCTGACCAATTAGCAGCCGCCTCAACTGAAACCTCTACAGTGACCTATCAAGCAACCACGTCGATAGAAGAGCAAAAGTCTCAGTTGTCACAAATAGCTGCAGCCACTATGCAAATGCATACTACTTCTGAATTGGTATCTAAGAGTGCCGAAGATACTTTAAATGAAATTAAGTCTGCTGATAGTGAAGCAGAGAAAGTCAAACGCATTTCTAACGACAATAAGTCAACTATTCAAACCCTTGCCAATGAAGTGGATAAAGCTGCAGAGGTTATTAACAAATTGCATCAAGACAGCGCAAGTATCGGTAGTATTCTTGATGTTATTCGTGGTGTTGCTGACCAAACAAACTTATTGGCGTTAAATGCCGCTATTGAAGCAGCCAGAGCTGGTGAACAAGGTCGAGGTTTCGCTGTGGTAGCAGATGAAGTTAGAACCCTTGCTAGTAGAACCCAAGAGTCTACTCAAGAAATCAACTCTATGATCGAAGTATTGCAAGCTGGCGCTGAAAAAGCCGTACTTGCTATGAGTCAGGGTAAAGAACAGACAGTTGCTTGTGTTGAACAAACCGAGCGTGCTGGGCTAGCGTTGAATCAAATCACTGATGCAGTGCACCGTGCATACGAAGTAAGTACTCGCATCGAAGATGCAGCCAAAGAGCAGCATACAGTTTCATCACAAATCAGTGAGCGTCTAGAAAGCATTGTTGGAATTGCCGAACAATCTACAGTTGGCGCTAAGCAAACGGCAGAGTCAAGCGCAGAAGTAGCGCGTTTAGCTGAGGAACTGCAAGAGTCAATCAGTCAGTTTAGAGTCTAAACACCCTCAAATATTTAAAGTATAAAGGCCAACCTAAACCGGTTGGCCTTTTTTATTACTCAAACAAAGCGTTGTGCAGCACTTTAACTACGTCGGCACTTTTGTCTTGTTCGACCACAAATGACAAGTTATGTACGTTGGCGCCAAAACAAATCATACGTAGATTAAAGTCAGATACTGCAGCGAAGATCTTTGAAGATACACCTGCAACACTGTGCATGTTGTTTCCTACTACTGTGACTACATCAAAATCACGCTCAATCTTGACGTCACAGATGTTACTTAACTCCGTTAGTGTTTCTTTATTCATTTTCTCAGACATCGAATTAGGAGGATTGTCTAAGGTAAATGACACAGCAATTTCAGAGGTTGTGACCAAATCTACACTGAGTTTATGTTTGGCAATTATATGGAAAACACGCTCCAAAAAGCCTTGAGCATACATCATTTTAGGCGTCTGCACTGTCACTAACACCTGATCTCGGCGACGAGTAATAGCTCGAAAACTTGGCTCATTTTTACAATCTCGCATGATCCAAGTACCGCCTTTTTCAGGTTCTTTACTGGATCCAACGAAAACCCGAATATCTTGCCGTAAAGCCGGCTCCATGGTGGCAGGATGTAGCACTTTGGCACCAAATGTCGCCATCTCAGCCGCTTCTTCAAAGCTTAATTCTGGTAATGGACGTGCCTTATCAGTAATTCTAGGATCTGTTGTGTAAACACCAATAACATCTGTCCAAATTTCACAGGTTACTGCATCTAAGGCTTCCGCTAATAGTGCTGCGGTAAAGTCTGACCCTCCTCGGCCTAAGGTTGTTGTTCGACCTTGATCATCAGCACCGATAAATCCTTGTGTAACTACTATATTGCTTGATAACTCTGGCGCTAGAATTTGCTGGCTTAACTGCTTTATGGTTGTCAGTTCAGGTACAGCTTCTGTGAAAGTACTGTCTGTACGCATTACTTTTCGCACATCAAAATTAATGGCTTGATGGCCCTTATCTCGGATAACCGCGGCTACCAACAAAGACGACATTCGCTCGCCCATAGACAAGAGTTCATCTTTTAAATCATCTCGAAAATTTAATTCTTCGTGACGCGCCAAAGTATCAAGTTCGTCTAACAAGCCAAAAAGTTTATCTTCCACTTCTTGTGGATTTTTCAATTCATTTAGAATAGCAAACTCAATCACTCGGATTTTTTCAACCACGTCGGTAATTTGCTCTGATGTAAGCGCAGTATTTGCCAGTAATACAAGGTGGTTTGTAATGCCAGCGGCTGCGCTAACAACCACAACTCGCGTATTAGGGTTATTGATTACAATAGACGCACAATTTTGTATGGCATTATGATTTGCGACACTGGTGCCGCCAAATTTGGCAACGTTAAGTGTTGGTTGCATTTAATTTGTATCCTAAAGTAAAAATTTAACGAACGTAATTTGGAAGCATGACATCATCTCCCACTTTTATATTATTTTTTTCGAACCAGCCCTGATTCATCTCCAACGCGAAGCGCACAGGCACAGATGAACTAATAGAGGTTTCATCTTCAGGTTCCATTTGCTTAATATCTGTGATGCGACCAAAGGCATTAATGTAGGCCACATCCAAAGGAATTAAGGTATTGCGCATCCACATACTGGCTATCTTGATTCTATCGAACTTAAACAACATACCGCAGTTTTCACATAGCTCACGGCGATACATCAAACCAAGCGCTCTTTCATGCTGTTCATCTGCATATTCCACTGCCAGTTCAATATCATTTATCGATAGCGAAACTAGGTCTGTTTGTTCTTGTTCATCTTCAGCAAATGTAGTGAAGGTCACTAACACTAGCAACAAAGCATAAATTTTATGCATAACTTTACCTGTTTTATATTTAGCCATAAAAAAAGCCGGGACTTTAAAGTGCCCGGCTTTATATCATGGATGAAGCTTAGGCAACATTCAACGATGGAATAATATTCGCCTTGGCTTTTTCTTCAGCCTCTTTGAATGAAGGCATCTGATCAAAGTTCATGTAGCGGAATATTTCACTGCTCATTGAATCTATTTTACCAGCATAGTCCATATATTCATCTGCGCTTGGAATTTTACCAAGAATAGCACCTACTGCAGCCATTTCAGAAGAACATAAATACACATTGGCACCATCACCTAAACGGTTAGGAAAGTTACGAGTAGAAGTAGAAAGTACAGTTGTACCCGCTAGTACTCGTGCTTGGTTACCCATACATAATGAACATCCAGGCATTTCAGTTCGAACACCAGCACGGCCATAAATGTTGTAGTAACCTTCTTCCATCAACAGGTTTTTATCCATTTTAGTAGGTGGAGAAATCCATAATCTCGTTGGTAGCGTTCCACCAAACTGCTCAAGTAATTTACCAGCAGCGCGGAAGTGGCCGATATTGGTCATACAAGAACCGATGAAGACTTCATCAACTTTATCACCAGCAACGTCTGATAATGTTTTTGCATCATCAGGATCGTTTGGACAACAAAGAATTGGCTCTTTAATGTCGTCTAAGTTAATTTCAATAACTTCTGCATATTCTGCATCAGCATCTGCTTCCATCAATTCTGGATTGGCTAGCCACTCTTCCATCTTACGTGCACGACGCTCTAGTGTACGTGGGTCACCGTATCCTTCGTTGATCATCCAACGAAGCATAGTGATGTTTGAACGTAAGTATTCAGCAATAGATTCTTCAGAAAGTTTGATTGTACAGCCCGCAGCTGAACGCTCAGCTGAAGCATCTGACAATTCGAATGCTTGCTCTACGGTTAGATCTTCTAGACCTTCAATTTCTAGGATACGACCAGAGAATGCATTGATCTTACCTTTTTTCTCTACGGTTAGTAGACCTTGCTTGATTGCATACAATGGAATGGCATGTACTAGGTCACGAAGCGTAATACCAGGTTGACGAGTACCAGTAAACTTGACTAATACAGACTCAGGCATATCCAATGGCATAACACCAGTTGCAGCCGCAAAAGCGACTAAGCCAGAACCTGCTGGGAATGAAATACCCATTGGGAAACGTGTATGTGAGTCACCACCAGTACCTACAGTATCAGGAAGTAACATGCGGTTTAACCAAGAGTGGATAATACCATCGCCTGGACGCAGTGATACACCACCACGGTTCATAATGAAGTCTGGTAACGTGTGCTGAGTTTCGATGTCAACCGGCTTAGGATAAGCCGCAGTGTGACAGAACGACTGCATAGTTAAATCAGCAGAGAAACCTAGACAGGCAAGGTCTTTTAGTTCGTCACGAGTCATAGGACCTGTGGTATCTTGCGAACCAACAGTGGTCATTTTAGGTTCACAGTAAGTGCCTGGTACAATACCTTCTACACCACAAGCTTTACCTACCATTTTCTGTGCTAATGAGAAACCTTTAACGCTTGTTGCAGGAATTTCAGGCTTACGGAACACGTCGCTTGGTTCAAGACCTAGAGATTCACGCGCTTTTTCGGTTAAGCCACGGCCAATGATTAGGTTGATACGTCCACCAGCACGTACTTCATCAAGTAATACTTTTGATTTGTACGAATACTCAGCTAATACTTCACCTGATTTGCTGTTTTTGATTACGCCGTCTAGTGGGAAAATGTCGATTACATCGCCCATTTCCATTTTATCAACGTCTGCTTCAAATACTAAAGCGCCAGCATCTTCCATAGTATTAAAGAAGATTGGAGCTACTTTTGAACCAATACAAATACCGCCGCCACGCTTGTTAGGAACGCCTGACAGGTCTTCACCGAAGAACCAAAGTACTGAGTTAGTCGCAGACTTACGTGATGAACCAGTTCCTACTACGTCACCAACGAAGGCAACTGGATAGCCCATGTTTTTAATTTCGTCGATTTGTGACATAGGGCCAATTTCGCCGTGTTTTTCTGGATTTAAGCCATCACGAGTCATTTTATACATAGCGCGAGCATGTAAAGGAATATCAGGACGAGACCATGCATCAGGTGCAGGTGATAAATCATCAGTGTTAGTTTCACCGGTTACTTTGAAAACAGCCGCCGTAATTTTTTCTGGTAAGTCTTTTTTCGACAAGAACCATTCAGCATCTGCCCAAGATTGCATAACTTCACTAGCGTGCTTATTGCCAGCTCTGTGCTTTTCTTCAACGTCGTGGAATGCATCGAACATCAATAAAGTGTGCTTTAACTCTTCTGCAGCAAGTTCTGCTAAATCAGCATCATCTAACAAAGCAACTAAACTTTCGATGTTGTATCCGCCGTGCATATTGCCTAACAACTGAACAGCAGCTTCACGGCTGATCAAATCACAGCTTTCTTCGCCTTTCGCTATAGCACTTAAAAATCCAGCTTTTACATAGGCTGCTTCGTCAACGCCTGGAGGTACACGCTCCGACAAAAGCTCTAATAAAAATTCTTCTTCGCCAGCAGGTGGGTTCTTCAATAACTCAACTAATCCTGCTACTTGTTCCGCATTTAGTGGTTTAGGTGGAATATCTTGCGCTGCGCGCTCTTCAACGTGCTTACGATATGCTTCTAACACTATCAAGTCCTCTTATGTTCGCCAAAGGATAAAGGTCGTTGGCCTGACCAAAGTTGCACGGGATTATACCTGTAGAAATGGTAAAAATGAATGCTACTAGACTAAAAGCCTAATATATCCGCCATTCATATTATAAATTGAAAACAATTTGTTAATAAGTAAAAGATATTATCCTATATTGATTATTTTTCCATCACTTTGTACAAAGTCGCAGGCTCTCCGTCGCCTAAAATATAAATATCACCTTTTTTAGAAGCTGCAATATCTCTCAATCGGGTTTGTGTTTCGGCAAACAATGTCGCATCTGGCTCAAAATTCTTATTGATCACATAAAGCCGCATAAACTTTAAGCCTGTGACCAAATAATGATCTTGTAGCGCAGGAAATTTATTTCCTTGATAGAAAATCATTGACGAAGGGGCAATCGAAGGCGTCCAATCTAGCGCAGGTAATTGCATGCCTGGATAGTCTTTAAACGGAGAAATAGTGGCCCCTATATAATCCATCCCATTGGTCACCACAGGCCAGCCGTAATTAACACCAGATTTAATAATATTCATTTCATCGCCGCCGGCTGGACCGTGTTCATGGGCAATAATAGTCCCTTCTGGCAACACAATTAAGCCTTGAGAGTTTCTATGGCCTTTAGAAAAAACAAAACTTTCAGGAGCATCCGCTTGTGAATAGAAAGGATTATCCGGAACAGCTTTTCCGGTATCTGACATACGCAAGATCTTGCCTAGATGACTGCTTGTTATTTGTGCTTGCTCTCTATAATCAAAACCATCGCCTGTCGTTATTAGAAGATAGCCTTGCTGGTCAAAGGCCATTCGGCCAGAAAAATGAACCGGTGTATCTTTGCTTTGCGCGACGCGGAATATCTGCTCGACTGAGGTAACGGACGGCGAATCGGATTGTAAATTTTGCAGTTTAAAACGCACTATTTTTAAATAATTATCTTCGAGTGTTCCTGCTGCGTAACTTAGATACAACCAACCGTTAGATATGTATTCTGGATGCAAGGCAATATCCAACAATCCACCCTGCCCTTGGGCAAATAAATCTTGTGGTTGGAACTCGATAAACTTGATGCTTTCACCTTTAACTAATCCAAGACCACCTTGGCGATGGGTCAATAAAAGTTGTTCATCATCTAACAGGGTAATTGACCAAGATGCTGGCAAATCAGTTGCTATGGGTACAAGTTTTAACCCTTTGCTGAAAGCACTGGTAGAAAATACGCAACATATAATCAGTAAAAATAAACGCATAAGCCTCCCTTTTGCTGATAACTATACGAAAATTTGCATCGATTGGGTACATATCGCAGTATAAGAAACATCAAATAACAAGAAGGCGAATGTTGCGTGTCAAAATGGGTTTCACTTTTTATACGATTTTTTTTCTCTGTAGTCGTCGGATATTTTTTTGCGAGTGTGTTCCATACCCAATCCGTATTAGCCAAATTAACAGCACTAGACGTCCAAATTACCTTTATGCAGAGGATTTCAACCACTTATACTGACTTCATAGGATTAGCACCTAAATATGGAAGCGTTGTTTGTATTGGATTATTAATCGCATTCTCTGTTTGTCACTGGCTACAAAAAAAGTTGGGGGGAAATCCAGTATATTGGTTCAGTTGTGCCGGAGGCGTTGCTCTGCTGTCCATTCTTCTGATAATGCACCCTATCATGCAGGTGAGTTTATTAGCCGGCGCTAGAGATCTCTCGGGCATAATTCTTCAAGTAATTGCCGGTATCCTTGCGGGACTCACCTTTTCGCGCCTGCAAAAACGTCCCTCGACCACATAATACTTGTGTTGTCACCCACATTTATAGAACACAATAACAAATGGTAATTTGGCGCTATACTTTCATCTGATCCAAAATTGTAAATATTATGTTATACATTAATGACTTTATGGAGTAAGTATCATTATGGCAACCTCTACCTTAATCCCAAACAACATCAAATGTTTAGCTGACTATATTGAACATACATTTTCCGAATTCCAGGACCGGCCTGCATATAGCGCTTTGGGTCAAGAAAAAACCTTTGCGGAAATTGAGGATCTCTCTGGTAAGTTTGCTTCTTGGCTACAACACAATACAGATTTACAACCCGGGGACAGAATAGCCATTCAATTGCCCAACTTAATTCAGCACCCCATAGCGGTTTACGGTGCACTTAGAGCGGGATTAGTGGTAGTTAATACGAATCCGCTGTATACACCTAAGGAAATGTTGCATCAATTTAACGATAGTGGAGCTAAAGCTCTGGTTATATTGTCTGACTTTTTACCAAAATTTGAAGAAATTAAAGAAAAAACCTTTATTAAAACTGTCATTGTCACCAGCGCCACTCAACTCCTAGACCAAAAACAAGTAGTGTGTGAATACCCGTGTTATGAACAAATATTTTCTCAAGGGGCGTTACTAGACCTTTTACCACGCAAAGATACGGATTTAGATGATACAGCGATTTTACAATACACTGGCGGAACAACAGGTGTATCAAAAGGCGCAACTCTTACTCACCGTAATGTACTTGCCAATAGTGCACAAACTCAAGACCGGCTTGGTCAATCTTTTGTTGCTGGAAAAGAAATCGTTGTATGCCCGCTTCCGCTTTATCATATTTACGCATTTACGGTAAATATGATGGCCTTTTTTGGTAAAGGGGCTATGAATATACTTATTCCAAATCCAAGGGACATGGAAGGCTTTGTCAACACTATAAAACCTTATCCATTTACTGCCCTTGCAGGATTAAACACAATTTTTGTTGGTTTATGCTCTCAATCAGCATTTAGAGACATGGATTTTTCCCATCTTAAACTCACCATCTCGGGAGGAACAGCCTTGACTAAGGCGGCGGCTGACCTTTGGTTTCAAACCACAGGTTGTACAGTAACCGAGGGTTATGGCTTGTCAGAAACAGCACCCGTTTTGGCGTTTAATCAACCTGGAAAAGAAGTATTAGGTACTGTAGGTCCTGCGTTGATAGAAACTGAAATTGAAATCTTAGATGACAAAGACCAACCTGTTGAACAGGGGCGAGAAGGACAAGTCGCGGCTCGCGGTCCTCAAGTAATGCCAGGTTATTGGCAGCGTCCAGAAGAAACAGATAAGGTGATGACCAAAGATGGTTTCTTTAAAACGGGTGACGTTGGTGTAATCACCTCAGATGGTTGTTTAAAAATTGTTGATCGGCTTAAAGATCTCATTATCGTTTCAGGCTTTAACGTGTATCCAAACGAAGTAGAAGATGTTCTTGCTCAGCATCCGCAAATCCTTGAGGCTGCAGTCGTTGGCAAAGAGGATGAAAAAACCCAAGAGCGCGTTTGCGCCTTTATTACTGTGAGTTCACCTATTGACGAAGAGGAAGTTATTGCGTTTTGTCGTAAATCTTTAACCGCGTACAAAGTGCCTAAAGAACTTAATGTGTTGCAGGAATTACCCAAGTCTACTGTTGGTAAAGTATTGAGGCGTGAGTTGCGTTAGGTCGCGGCATACGCCGATAACGGGCGGCTCATTGGTCATCTCGCGTTTTTTGGTCGTCCCGCACTTATTTCCGTCATCCCGCACTTATTTCCGTCATCCCGCACTTGATGCGGGAACTCTTCCCAGCAAAACAAAATTTGAAAATTACCCTTACCTAGTTTAGCTTGTGTCATTTACTTCCTTTGAAAATAATTAGATGGATTCTTTACAGGCTTTTCTAGACTTTGCAATTGGTGTTATCGGGCCTGTTGTGGTGCTCCTGAGTTTTGGTTACGGGCTGTTTCGTACCGGCTTATTAACTGATGATTTTGTCGAGCGGGGATCTCGGCTTATCTTTAATTTCGCTCTTCCAGCTTTGCTATTTATCAATATCAGTCAAGCTGATTTAAACAGTTTAATTGATCCTAAGTCAGTAGCTATTGGCATTAGCGGCACCTTATTAGTTTTCGTTGTATCTTTTGTGATGGTATCTGTAGGTGTAAAAGAGGTTGCAGATAAAGGCGTTCTTGTACAAGGGATATTTAGGTCTAACATGGGGATTATTGGCTTAGCCTATTGCGCAAAAGCTTATGGACCTGAGGGGCTGGCATATGGGTCGGTATATATGGGCTGTCTAACCATAGTGTACAATATTTTAAGTGTGGCTGTGCTTAACATATTTCAAAATCAACAAACTAACTTTATCAAAATACTAAAAGGAATAGCCTCAAACCCCATCATCTTGAGCATCATTGCGGGTTTAATATTCTCCGTACTACATATTCCTTTGCCGCAAATTGCCCATAATAGCCTTAGTTATTTTGCCCAGTTGACCTTACCCTTAGCATTGCTATGCACAGGCGCTGCTTTGCGCTTTTCTTCTTTGGGGGAACATTGGCGATTGCCTTTGGTGGGCATAATGGGCAAATGTTTTATTTATCCTTTGGTTATTATATTTTTGGCGATTCAGTTTGGTATTTCGGGCATGCCACTCGGTGTAATCTTTCTTATGGCAATGAGCCCAACAGCAGCAGCAAGCTATATCATGGTGAGAAAAATTGGCGGCAATCATCAACTTGCCGCGCAAATTATCGCTTTGAGTACGGTAGTTTCTTTACCCGTTACCGTTATCGGCTATTGGATAATGTTACAAGTATCAAACATTAACTAACCCCAACTGGTTATAAGCAATGGCGCTGGGGTTAACTAGACACTTGGGCATAATAGCCTGCGGCATTGCGAATATTAAACACTCTATCGCCATCAAACAGTAAATATTGCCCTTTGATACCCAGAAGTTGCCCTTCAATAACCGGGACCTTATCCAAATTTAAGGATTTTATTTTTTCCGGATGTTGCAATACTGGATATTCAATTTGAACCGGATTCGCTTCAACTTCGCTAATGCTTTGCAAGCCTTCTGATGCAATTAACGCTTTTAGTTCATCCTCAACCAGCGGCTTTAAAGCTTGCCATCTCTCAACCAAATCAATGGCTGCATAGCCACCTTTTAGCATGGTTCGCCAATTGGTTTTATCGGAAATGTGCTGGGCAATAGTCGTTTCGACCAAGCCGCTTATTTTGCGTGTTGCCACTCTAAAGATTGCCATCGCCTGAGTGGCGCCTTGATCTATCCAACGAGACGACACACCGTCAGTAACGTGGCGAGTAATGCCTACCTTAACTGCACCGGTATTTGCCAGATATACAAAATGATCTTGCATACAGTTTGCCTCTCCCCACTCTGGTTCACGACAAGTACCTTGAGCAAAATGGCATTGCTCAGGCTTAATAATACAAGTATCACATTGAGCTAAACTGCGAAAACAAGGAAAACAATAGCCTTGTTGAAAACTTTTATTGGTTTTTCGCCCACAATGAACACAATTAATTTGAGATTGAAATTCGATGCAAACTTGTTGACCTATAAGAGTATTCATATGCACATCTTGATCTGCCAACGACAAAAAATATTGAGCAACATTATTGTCATCAATATCCACGCGCATCTTGCTCAAATTACCAATAAGATCAGGCATAAATTCCTCTGTATAGTGCTTTTTTCTCGTTATTTTGGCTCAGGGCTTACCTGACGCAACATTGGAATCGCATTGTATAAGCTGAAAAGAAATTATTCACCCCAAACTGCCCATTCATTGCCACAAGGGTCAAGAAAATGAAAACGTCGCCCGCCTGGAAATGAGAAGATTTCTTTGCAAATCTCACCGCCATTATCCTTAACATCTTGGCAAGATTGCTCTAACTCCGCGCTATAGATGACCACTAATGGACTACCATTTTCTGTTTTTGCAGATTTATCACTTTGAAAAAATCCACCATCAAAACCATTCGCGGAAAAAGCGGTATATTGCTCACCATAGTCTGTAAACTGCCAGGCAAACGTTTGGCTAAAAAACTTTTTCACCGCGTTTAAATCGCTAGCATGAAGTTCGATATAGTTAATGCTGTTGTGTTGTTGCATGATGGCTTTTCCTTGTTATTTTTTCCATTGTTTGGCCACTCCAACTTAGTGACCTTGGATTTTAGTCGAGGCTAATTTGTATTGATATCCTTTACTATTACTTTTTTGATTTTCTTATTTTTCGATAACAAAAACGCACCGGCCAACTAATTAAAATATTGAAAAATAACGCTACCAACAAGCAGTAAATAATGTCCATAGGACTTAACGGAATCGACGGGCTGAAATTGTCCACCACTTTCTCCAAAGACTCTGAACGTTTAGGCTGAAACATATACCAAGCACGCTCAAAAAGATTGCCCGATTTAAAATTATCCAAAGCCTCGGTTAAGGACTCGTACTCTTGCATGGTGAGTAATTTTTGTTCACCGTCATATTTAATCGCAGGTACATGACTTGATGTGAAGTCATCAATCATAGCGTACACATCGGGATATTCATGGCGTCGGGCATTTTCTTTATAGCCTTCGACTTGCTTGTGAACCGCCTCATAATAGCCGTTTAAAAACTGCAAGTACTGGTCCGATAAAATTGGGATTTGAAAGGCTACTATAAGTAAAAAAGCAAAAAGCAGTTTGTCGAAAAAATTGGAAATCACTGAATTATTTTCTACCGTTAATCTAAATTGTTATCTTTTAAATACTGATGTAATAGATTATCGGTTTGCGGCCTATACATTCCATCAGCAAAAGTGCCACAGGCTTTTTGTAATTGAGCGATAGCCTGAGGTAATAAGTCAAAGAATTACTATATCTCAAGATAGCAAATGGGGTGAATACTTATTTGTTCCAAATGTTCGCGTCTTTTTGCGAATATTTGAATAAGGACACTAATGCAGGAATGAAGATCACTGCAATTCCCATCAATAAGAGTTGATGCCAAACACTAATCGCTGAATTGAATAACAAAGAACCGGCAAAGATTATTGCTGCTGTATAAACCAGACTGACTAGCCAAAATAAAACTCGCCAAATCCATCTTTTAAGGAAGGCCCATTGTTGCATGTAACCGACAAAGCCAATAATGAGAACCAAGGTTACTATAAGGGGCAAATAACGACTGGCGAACCCGCCAGAATCCGTTGATATTTTTTGTATTAATCTCACTATTGCTGGAACCAATAACAAGACAAGATAACACCAGTGTTTTAATTTCATGTTTCCAATTACTAACGCTTAAAATTGTCGGTTTTTTTTACAATACCACATTTTGAATATCAAGCTACCACAGTAAACGCATGATTTATATTGTTATTTTTTTGAGGCACATAATATGCTTCAAATAAAGTTCACGCTAGGCCTACAAAAAAATCGGAGAACAAGATGGTCTCTTTCAAACCGCGTAGTCTTTGTTTTTACTCTGTAGTATTTATTTTATTAGTGTTTAATTCCTTTGCTGATGCCCGTCTTGTCAGAGGGGGTGGTAGAGGTGGAATTACCGTCAGTTTCGGTACGCTCGACTTATTAGTCCCCATGTCAGCCATTAACGATTTTTCACTGTTAGATTACAGTTACTACGATTCTATGCCTAGTGAAGATAGAGTTGGCATAATCCCACCATCTTACCCTATGGTCCAAGGCGTCCCGGACGACTGCTTTGAGCCACTGAGTGGTGACGAACCTTTTGTGGATGATCCTTGTTATTGGGAATTTAGTGAAACTGAACAAACCCTTGAATTTTTAGGTTCTACTGTTTCACACTTCGAAAATGCTATTCAAAACATCACTTGGCAGATTTACCCAGCAAATGTTAGTGTTTTCAGTCCGACGGCTACCCCTTTATATGAATTTGATAACAGCCATACTACGGTAAATCCTTTGCAATATGCAGGCAATATGCCGCATAAAACCCTAGCGTTTAGTGCGCCAATGCCGGCTGGTATCGCGCCAGGCGAGTATCAAGTTTTATTAACAATGGAGCAAACAGCGCCCGATGGCTGGGTTTTTTATTCAGGCGATACAATATCAAACCTAGATGAAGCCTGCCTTGGAGATCCCGGTAATATTCAATGTAGTCTCCTTGGAAATATTCGCGGTACCACATTCACGCAATCAGCACTAGAAAGAATGGTCGTTGTTTCAACACCGCAATCTATCGGAATATTCTCAATTATATTTTTGTTGATTATGCGAATGAGAGCGAAAAATACAACATAACAAATTGAGATTAATTAATTGAATTTACATATTTTTTTGCTTTAAAAATTTCTCGACTTGTTGTTTTTCGTTTGCCAATTCTTGTTCCATTTTTGAAAGAGAATTGGCAAAGGATGCATTTCCAACTACATCCTGAAGCAAAGGATCATGTTTAGTCCACCATTGTAACCAGCCATTTTCAATAGCTGACGTAAATAAAGTTGCAGCTGTTGTTTCATCCCCTCGCAACACATTTAGCCTTGCTCCCAGATATTCGAGATAAGGGTCATTGACCCCCGATTCAACGGCTTCTAAATACAAGGTATTACAGCGCTGTGTTAGTCGATTGAACTCTTCGAGATTATCCTCTTGCTTAAATACCCAAGCAAATTCAATTGCTGGAGAACAAAACGGCATTTCGAAAAGATCCTGCTCCTCAAGTAAGTCTTTTGCGGCTAATAAATCTTGTTTACCTAATTCTTCTTCGCCAAATAAAAGGTAGTACCAACCTGATTCAAACAGTAGCCATGGGTCATTTGGATAGGTTGCTTTTTCAAGCTCCATGCGTTCAAACAATGCTTGGTATTCTTTATCAATAATTAAAAAAGAAGTCGTGTAGTCTTCTAACAAAACAGAACTAAAGGATTCATCGTTAACCCCCACTTCTATTAAGGTTTGAATATAATTACGTTGAAAAGCCTCATTTTCTGGCGATTGCTTATGTGCCTGCCACCACATTTTCGCCGTTTCAGATAAATCGCCAGAGAAATAATTTAAAGAAGCCAATCCAGCGTAGCCAAATGGAGAATTAGGGAATTCATTGATTAATTGAGTAAATTGTTCTTGCGCCTGCTCAATGTCACCATTTTGTAATTGATAAAATCCCAGATTGTATTGGTTTGCAATAGAAACAGGGTCAATCTTGTAAGCTGTTTGCAATTCTTCCCAAGCCTCACCGTATTGACCAATACTGTCGTAAATTGCAAATTTCCACATATAAGCTTTCGCTAAACTAGGGTTGAGGCTTGTAGCTTTATCTAGAGACTCAAGGGCTTCTTGATCTTTATCTTGTAACAACGCAAGAACAAGTCCTTGAACTGCATAAGCCTCAGCTAAATCTGGTTCTCTGGTTAGTGCTTTTTCTAAGTTTTGCATGGAGAGTCTGCTAGCAATATCGCGATCTAACACACTAAAGAAAGCATCATGCCCAAACCCTTGTGTTTCTTTTGCTAACATGGCCAAGGTATCCGCAAGCCCAACATAAGCTTGAGCATATTCAGGATCTAAACCTATTGCCTGTTCATAATATTTGCGCGCGGCTTTCATGGACTCAGTGGTTTGTTTTCTGTATTCCTCACGGCCTTTTAAATAAAATACGTATGCATCTGTACTGGCTGTCTTCGAGTCGCTATCGACGTCTTGTCTTGCAACAAAACGATCTTGTAATAAATTAGCAATAGCACGAGCTATTTCCTCTTCAATTGCGAAAATATCTTTAAACTGACGATTGAAATTTTCCGACCAAATAGTTTTACCACTTTGGGTATCTAGTAATTCGGCTCTGATATTGAGTTTATTACCAGTGACTCTAACTGACCCGGTAACCACTGCATCAACCCCTAAACGTCTACCAATATCTGTGGGAGGAAGGTTTTTTTCATATAATGTTATAGTTGCACTGGACGCAGCAACTTTTAGCTGACTTACTTTACCTAATAGGTTTGTAAGCTCTTCTGTTAAACCAATAGATAAAAACCCTTGCTCTTGTTCTGCGCTTTGATCTGAAAAAGGTATAACAGCAATTGAATCTGCACTTTTAATTTGGCTTAAACCAGCTTCAGACTTTTCTAACTCAGTTCTGACTTGCTCAAAATACAGATAACCGAAATATCCAGATATTGCGATGATGAGAGACAAAATTAACCATTTGCTTTTGCCAAATTGAACATCCGATTGTCCATCGGGTTTCTTTACAGGTGCAATACCAGCGAGAGTGATATCAAAAAACCATGATAGATAAATAACAACAGGTAAACTAGCAATTAATATAACGGCAGAGAAGGTATTCACTAACGGATGCAGATTGAACATGGGTTGTATCACGATTACAACCTGCAACAGCAACCAGACCAATGCCATGTAAGGAAGTATGGTAGGCAGTACATTACGTCGACGTAATTCAGACAAAAATGTCTTGAACATAATAGTCCCAGTTAATTTAAAGGTGTTACCACTACAACTGCGCTCAACACGCTAATAACATTGGTTTTTTAGTTTTTTTATGTTGAACTAGAAAGAAAATAAAATCAATGCTGGTGTTTGTTTTATAAACAATAATTCCTATTCTGGCGGCCCTTCATCATAAGCTACAACCCCCTCGGGAATAATTTCCCAAGTAGCTTTCGAACCAACAAAAATATGGTAGCCAATTTCGATGTTTGGGTCCCCGTTTACACATCCAAGTGTTACACCATGCACCTTATTTTTATATGTACCGCAAAGGGTAGAGCCGCATTTACTGCAAAATTGTAAACCAAAATCTTCCATGCTTTGATAACTCGTTAGCAGTTCTTTACCTTGCAACCATGTAAACTCGTCAGGATTAACCACCGCATATGCAGAAGCTTGCGCACTAAAAGCTTTTCGACAACGAGAACAATGACAAGAGCGAGCATCTTTAAGGTTGCCTTTGATCTGGTATTTAATACTGCCGCAAAAACACTCGCCGGTAATCGCCATAAATAAATTCTCCCATTGTTGTTGCTATGATGTTTACTCAGTCTAATTGCTTACATTTTTAAAAAACAATATCAAAGGAAATGCCGTGATAACGCCGGATAAAAAGCTTACAAAGACTGGAATAGCGATAACTTGCCAAGTTTTTAAAATTAAGAACTTGCGTAAAATGTAGCCAAACACTATCAAGGTGATCAGGTAGGAAAAAAACAGCTGTATATTTAAAAGTCCCGCTATTAAGCCTACAATCAACTGAACACCGATAAAAAGGCCAGTCAATACTAAACTTCTTTGATTTATTTTGTGAGCCACTTTCAAAAAAGTAAGTACTAACTTAAAACCTATGAAAGTCCCGGCAATTAAACTGATTAACGTTATCGCTATAAAACTAGCCTGCATATTAATTATCAATCATCAGAGCTGTGCTTTCTAATTTCACACCATTCTTTATTCGCATCACTCATAATTTTTGCAAACTCTTCTTCTAAGGCACTTCGATCAAAGGCAGGATCTTTATCTAAAGCCAGTTCTAATCGAGATAACAGATCGTTTAAATTATTACGCACTCTTATTTCAAAAATCCAAAGCTTTTCAGGACTTCGTAGCACTGTGTACGCCATAATAACGGGAAGTATTATTGCAAGAATTCCACTGATAACACTTGAGCTTACACCCCAAAAGGAATAGTCGAAATTTGTTGATATTGCCAATAAAATAGAAATTACCGAGGTTGTTCCCCACAACGTTCGATACATCAATTTGTGTCGATTGGCTTCAGTCGCAAATACTTTTACCTTTTTATTAATTTTTCTGTGAAGCAAATCATATGAAAAATCGGGCTCATCCTTGTTACTCATTTTGGTCTCTATTCGCTAGACTTATAGAATCTACAATACGCTACGAATTGACGTTTAGCAAAGCATCTATTGTTAACGTCTAAACAGATGAAATCAAATTAGAAGAAACGTCAGAACAATTCGCAAATGATTGGTTCATCGGATGGATTAGAATAGATGAGTTTGTCGTCGCTGATTAAAAAGATGACGGCTTTTGAAAATTCTAATGCTTCAAATGACCCACAATCGCCTTCTAGCATAACGCCATTTTTTAGTTTAATTAGATAATGGTATTTCCCACTACCACTGAACAATGAATAATAAAAATCCTTAGTTTCATCATCTCTCATATAGTTGAAATCTAGTTGCCCATTTTGTATCCATATAGTTACTTCGATAGCATCTATGCCCGAACTGTTTAAAATACTCACCTGCGGGTATAAGGCTCTACACATAAAATAAATGAAAAGCAACGCAGAAAAAATAGTCACTAATTTGCTGTTTTTTAACGTCACATGAGCTCCTTCTGAGAATGTGGTTAAATAAAAATACTGACTCAGTAAGTAACAAACCAAATTGCTTTGATTAAAATGTAGGCTATTTAATAATCAACGTCTATCTGGGATATTCAAAGTAACTAGTTATTTGTCCTCGCCTTATATGCATTGCGTTTCATAAAAAGACCAATAATGGATAGTAGGCTACAGATTGTAATTATTATTAATCCAACGATAATTAAGGCGCTTGTAGACAATGTCAGCAAGTACAGTATCTGCCCAACTAGAACGCCAAAATATACACTTGAGTAGGACGCATCTTTAGGAATAGCGGCAATGAAACCAGCAATTACTAATGCATAGATGTAGTAAAAATAGGGAGAATCCCAGGGTTCAATTTCGCCTGTGATATAAGGACTCAAAAACCAAATTGCAGCACCGAGTAAGGTCGATATTAAAAAACTTATTTTAGGTTTCTTCATCTAACCCTCCATGGATTTCACAAAACAATTACCTGACTTAGAGTGTATTACCTTTAACTCTCGTATAACTCTAAAGGTAGACCATCAGGGTCTTGAAAGAAAGTAAATTTTTTGCCCGTAAATTCATCCACACGAATAGGCTCAACTGGAATTCCGTTGCTTACTAAATGATCAACCGAAGAATCAATGGAATTAACCTCAAAAGCTAGGTGCCTAAGTCCTTGTGCTTCAGGCTTTGTCGGTCTAGGAGGCGGTGAAGGAAAAGAAAATAGTTCAATCTGACCACCGTCGGGAAGCGCTAAATCTAATTTATACGACTGGCGGCTTTCACGGTAATTTTCTGCTAACACTTTTAGCCCAAGCACCTTAGTATAAAACCCTTTCGACGCCTCATAGTCAGAACAAATTATAGCGACATGATGAATTTTTTTTAACTGCATAGCCAAGTTCCTGTCAATAGAAAGCGAAATTTAGAACGCCAGTCTCATTTACGCTAATGTACCCTTACCTTAGCAAAAATATGGCTATCGTAGAACTTACCGTTTTTAAAAATGGATTTTTCTAATATAGCCTCATGTTTAAAACCTGAATTTATTAAAAGTTGCATAGAGGCTAGATTGGAAGAAAACACCGTCGCGAAAATTCGCACAATGTCTGTTTTAGAAAACACTTGCTCTAAGAGCATTTCAATTGCTTGGCTAGTGATACCTTTACGCCAATATTCAGCGTCTAACCAATAACCGAGTTCGCCGGTTCTTTGATATTCAAATTCGCCTCTAGTTACACCAATACACCCCACTAATTGGCTATCAAATTCAATGGCTTTTATTAAATCACCTTTACTCCCTTCGGTTATCCACCAGCTAGCGTCTTCAGGCGTATAAGGGCTAGGAATCTTTGTCGACAAAAACTGATTAACGGATTTATCGTTTAATATATCCACCAATTTTGGTAAGTCGTTTTGCTGAAAATCTCTCAATAACACCATAGAATTTGTATCTGCCAATTAGTTTTGGATAGCACCGCAAATCTGAGCTTTCACAGTGGCGCTCATTGTTAAACGATGTTGACAGGCTTGCTCAAGATTTGCTTGAGCTTGAGTTGAATCACTGAATTCTTCACGAATAACCGAAAACATCTGTAAAGCCTTATCTGCCAAATTTGACCAAAGTAATTCGTAGGCAATCGAGGTCATACTTTGTTCATCTAAAAGGTACTTATTTTCTTTTATGTCCGCGAGCACTTTGTCAAAGGTATTAGAGTATATGCCGCTAGTCAGTGCCAGTACAATGTCTTGCTCGCGACTTGGCAGATCTTGGTCATATAAAACAGCCGCAATATCCGAGGTTAACTGACGTTTCAGGAAATAATTCATACCAGTGTTGCTGAGAATAATGATGCTATGTTTGTCGTCGACGAATCGGGTCAACATACTGCTGTAACCATCAATTTTTCCATCATACATGTGGGCACTTACTTGCATTGAAGCACTTATGGGGAAATCACCTACTCGCCAACTATAGGGCGCTTTTGGGTTAAATAATTGCTGTTTGCTTTGGCTATTTATTAAGGTGTCATTATACAAGGCTTGTTCGAAGGCAAAGATGTTTTGCACATTACTATAAATAGCCGCGCCCGCGCCAAATAAGGTTAAGTTTTTCGCAGCTATGGTGTTGTAGCCACCTGCTTGATTCCACTCGTAAGCTTGTACAAGGCTCGAATCTGCCGAATGTTCGAGTGTTACACCAGAGTTGACCATTTTTAACGGCGCGAATATATGGTTGTAGACACTAGTAGAAAAATCTTCACCAGTAACCTTTTGAATAACTTTACCCAGTAAAAAATAGCCGGGATTTGAATATAGGTAATCAGCTCCTGGCTCAAAATTCCTCGGCATCTTCGCTATGATATCAACAAATTTTTGTTCAGATGTTTGAGCATGAAAATCACTGTCAAACCAACCATCTATAATGAAGTGATTGGGGATGCCAGACGTGTGGCTTAACAAGTGATGTAAGGTAATTTCTTTACCCGATGAAGTCTTAAATTCAGGTAAATAATCACTTAAGGGGTCATTAAGAGCTAGTTTTCCCTGCTCTTTTAACATCAGAATTAAAGTGGCAGTTATTGGTTTACTTAATGATGCTAACTGAAAGGGGCTTTCGGCAGTCAGCGGTACATTTTCAGCTCGATTTGCAAAACCATAAGCTTGGGTAAAAATAGGCTTACCGGCGTTGGCAACGAGCACCACTCCTTCAAAGGCATGATGCTTTAGGTAAAGATCAACAATCTGAGCGATTGAATTAGCCTTATTTGAATCTTTCTTATGAATTGTATTCGCCTGACTTGGTGGCTGCAAAAACACAATAACAAAAATAATACTTAGCAGTAGTTTCCCTACTCTGGCTATCCTCAAAATCGTTAACTCCTGATTGCTTAAATTAATCATTGAAAACATCAACGATTATGCGGTTGTGGGTAAGTCAGTCAAGGGCTGAAAATATTGACGTCTCTTATTCTACTTCCAGATTATAGACTTCAGCGATTAGTTTTTTATACTCCGATAACGGCGGCAAGCCAAGAGTGCTGTTTAATTATTTTTTTAAGTCTTTGCGTGTTACCGGCGTCAATTTCTCTCATTTGTGAGACTAAATCTTCAGGTGGATTATCCCATCCGATCTTACCAATACTTTCTCTTACCTGTTGGTCGGCGTTCGCCATTTCCTGCAATTCATTTTGCAAATTCAAATCTATTGCCGCAAATGACTGAAAAGACAATAAAGTCAAAATGAAAAGATACCGCATACTACTAAGCTCCGTGCTATTGAATAAAAATTATGATGTTTGGGTGCATTGGGCTGGTGTTTATAACAACTATTACAAATTTAAGAAAAATAAAATAGTAAGATTTTTCCCCAGTGTAATCTGACCCTATTCCTTGAAAAAAATTTCAAATGACAAAAGCCAACTTAGTTGGCAATCAATTGACTATTGATTGTATATATTAGGATGCCAAATCTGCATTAGCATTTCTGGGTTTTCAATTGCTTTAAACCCAAATCGGGCATACAAGCCATGGGCATCTCGCGTGGCCAGCATTATTCGTCGCAAACCCTGCAGTTCTGGGTGTGACACTATGGTTTGTATCAACCATTTACTTAACCCTAAACCCCGGTACTCTTCAATAACGAATACATCCGCCAAATAAGCAAAAGTGGCTTTATCAGTAATTAAACGCGCAAAGCCAATCTGTTTTCCGGTATTTTCAAATAGACCAAAGCACAGGGAGTTTTCGATGGCTGTTTGTAAAGTTTCTCGAGGGATATTCTTTGCCCAATAGGATTGCGAAATAAATTGATAAACAAATTCAAAATCAAAATCGTTTTGTTGTGTACTAATTTTGTAGCCTTGCACGGACGCTTCCTATTTTCGTGATTTAGTAGTTTGAAGTGAAATAAACTGATTCAACTTGGAGAGTGTTGTTATTATTAGAACTTCTTTACGCTCGGAGTATTTCAATAACTTATCTAAAAAATCCTGATTCCAAAACTTCGGGCACAATTTGAGCGTCTTATAACTTTGCATAGTGCCATTAAAAGCAGAACTTCCTTCCGGCCATCCTTCTGGCTTTACAATTATTCCTTTGAGTAGTCGCTTAGTGACAAACCAGTAACTCATCCAATAAGGCAAATCAATATAAATCAAGGTATCTGCAGCGTCTAAACGCTGATAGAACGCACTGATTGGCCCGAACCCATCAATAATCCAGCTGTCTGAATTAAGAATATCGGTATGGATAGTATCAAATTCTTCTCGTGCGACAAGCTCTCCGTTAGGTTTATAAATAATTGAATCTAGAGGGTACAGAGGTAAGTCACTAGCCGACGCTAACGCTTTGCTTAGCGTGGACTTTCCACTACCTGGCTTTCCAAAAACAGCTACCTTTTGCATTTATTCCATCCTGGTTTTGAATCTCTAAAGGTAGAAAAAGAAAACCCACCTTCAGAGGTGGGTTGATGTATCTAATGCATATCAAAGTTCCCACCATTCCTAAGGAATGATGATAATTCGTATGCTAAGTTGAGTATTATTTAATTTCATGCAGTAAATTTCACACAATACATACAAGTTGTCAATCGGCTTAGTTTGCTTTGCTAACATGAGCGTTAATATTATTAAGTTCTCGACCCTCTTTGGCACAATCATAGATCAATGTTAGTCTTGACTTAGTAAATTGTTGAATAATTTATACAAAGGCTTTTCGAAAATATAAAAGTAGATATCTAAAGGCGCATAAGTGTCTTTACTACAAATCCTTATTGCAATCCTCGCAGCTTGTTCGTGAGGGTATCCATAAGCGCCACAAGATATAGCGGGGAATGCAATCGACTTACAGCCATTTTCGAGAGCTAAATTGCATGCATTTGTATAAGCACTTTCTAGCGTTAAGGACGGATTGGGATCACTGGAAAATATGGGACCAACAGTGTGAATCACATATTTTGATGGCAAATTACCAGCCCCTGTTATTCGCGCCTCCCCAAACGGACAACGTATTCCGTTGACTGGCTTAACCTGACGACAGGCTTCTAATAATCTGGGACCAGCAGCTCTATGAATAGCACCATCCACGCCGCCTCCGCCGAGCATTTTGGGATTTGCTGCATTGACAATAGCATCGACATCGGCAGACGTAATATCTCCGAGAATTACCTTAATATTCGTCACAATAATTGCTCTTTGGCATCTTTATACAACATTCTAAGCACATTAATTGATAAGTATAAATTGACTTTAAAAAAGCCTGATTAGGATTACTTTAAGTCTATAAAAACCTCTGGGTGCTGCTCAGCAATCCGCAGTAGTGCCATAGCTGGACCTTGAGGCTCCCTCCGACCCTGCTCCCAATCCTGAAGTGTTCGCTTGCTTACGCCTAATAATGATGCAAAAGCTGATTGCGATAATTGTAACTTAGTTCGAATGACCTTGGGTTCTGATGGCGGATTTAACTCTCGCGTTTTAAGTTTGGTTTTGCCTGCCTTAAAAACCTTAACCTCTCTAATTCCTTCGAGTATTTCAACACCTATATCTCTATCACTCATCGTTAATCGCCTTAGCAATTTGTTTTAAAATATGGCTCTGGATAGTATCAACTTCAGATTTACCATAGATTGTTAACATCCATATTTCATTGTCAGACTGCTTTAAGTGGTAGATTATTCTGACACCGCCACTTTTCCCTGTACCTCCAGATACCCACCTCACTTTTCTAACGCCACCTGAACCTCGAATAAGCACTCCAGCATTTGGATTAGTCAACCAGTAATTTTGAAAAGCAATATATTCATCTTCAGACAAATAGTTAGGTAACAACCTAGTAAATTTGGTCGTTTCTATGAAAATCATTAAGCAGCAAATATGACGGCAATGCCGTATACTGTCAAGAGTAAATTTGGACTATTGGGCAACATCAGCTGGTATTCAATTTGAACATTTAAAGTTCTATTTAGTCTGATGTAATCAGGAGAAAACTACTACTGAACTTTGATGCAGTTTTAAAGTGTAAGGTCGAGCATCAAAAATTTAGAATTTAAGACTAGCTTTTTGTTGCCCTATACTCGGTTAGTAGTAAAAATTAAAAAATAAAGCACAAGCTAACATTCCACCGTACGGAAGACAGGTAATAGCCAATAATGCTCGCTTTTTAACTGGTTTTGGCCATAAAAAATAATAGATAAACACTGGAACAAAGATTGGACTTATGAAAACACTAAGGGCAATAAAATACCCGCCCTCGTAACCAAAGTTACCTCCAAAATAGACCCAGTAAATGCCATAAATACCAACCAAAGCATTTATAGATGCTAAACAAGTAAATAGGATTAAAGCCTTTTCATTGGAAAATAATGACTCTCTGTATAACCAGCTTTTCACCTTGCACTTCCTTGATCTGTCTAAAACCCCTCTTACGAACACAAATGCTATTGACCACTTTCAGCCATCTCTTTGATAATTTGTGCTTTTACAAAATGATCTAGTTGATGCTTTTGTATCCACCAAGTAGCTGCTTCCATGAGTAATTCTGGGTTGTCATTTTTATTCGCAAAAAAAGCATAAAAAGATAGCCCGACATTGTCTCCTTTCGATGCCATCTTAGCATCGCAAACATTAACGATTTTTTCCCTTAGAGATTGTCGCATTGATTCTGCCTAACTCCTTTTGGCTTATCTCGCTTATTTAGTGAATGGACAGATTATGGGGTTACGATAGTGCATGCAAGTGGCATGGCGTGGGCTTGTAATCTCCGGTTAAAATCTTGCTAGGTAACATCACCAACAAACCCAAATTTTTTCCTACTTATAAATAAAACGACAAGCACAATTATTCCTACTACTGTGCCAAATGGAAACGCTAAGAGTAATAAGGTTGAATATATTATTAATGCCCAAAAAAACCACTTAGTTCGATAATTCAATCCCACAACAGAAAATGTCAAAAGGCAAAGTGCTACTAAAAATAAGAAGAATCCTATTACTGTAGATAAGACTGCTGATGACATTTCTTGTTGTGAAGTTTTGGGTTCATTCGCTCCAAACAGCGTTATCTCTTGAAATGAGGAGGACATATTTAAATAGGAATCTATAATCCCCCAAAGAGGAGCCCAAAAAAGCAGTAATCCTATTATCGCGACATATTTCCCTACAGTTTCCTTATTCATTCTCTATCCTTATTTGATTGTCTAATATTTGGAGCACCGGCCGACGGAAAGTGAAGCGAATCTGCTGACTGCACTTGTTAGTGTTTAATTCTTCCCAAAAGGTCGTTCACTTCCTGAACAACCATATCTGGTTCATCGTTCTGTGGGAAATGGTAACTTTGTTCTGTTAATACGGCTTTCCCTTGGGGAAATGCTTTCGCCCACTTGGAATGCAATTGCCCCCACATTTCCCGGGCCTCATCGGTAAAAAAGAGTAATGGAGGATTATCATACTTTTTTATCGATGCAATGACTGTCACAGGAATATCCGGTATCTCAGGATAATCGGGCAGCGGACGTTTAGCCCAAAAATCTAAATACTGATTAGACATTCCATTTTTCAGATCGTCCAGTTTCACTTGAGCAATTTCTTTTTCTGCTTTCTCAAGGTCAATTATTCTCATAATATCAACATCATGTTCCGATGCAGGCTCTATTAGCATTAATCCAGATATCCTTTCAGGATAGGTTGCAGCGAAGCGCCTTGCGATGTAAGCCCCATATGAATGGGCCACATAAACCACTGGGCTTTCAATATTTAAAGCTTCAAGAACTAAAAGAGCCTCTTCAGCATACTCTTCGGAGCTGTAATTCTTTCTAACTTGCTCTGATTTGCCGTTTCCAATCCGTGAGTAACGAATGACACGAGTTTTCTTAGCAAGGGCTTCAAAAATAGAATCCCAGTCAGATAAACCAGCAGAACCTCCTGCCTCTAAGAATACAATGTGTTTACCATTCCCCGCCATTTCATATTCGACATCATACCCATTTACTTTGATGAAACTAGGTTTGGCAAAAACAACCATTGGAACGCAAAGACTTAAAAGTAACCACAGAGCTTTCACATCTTCTCCTTAAACACTAATACCAAGTTAACGTGCGCTGGCCGCTCTTGCCATTGTCACAGCGAAGCGAGTTTAACTTTTTGTTATCCTTTACTCCCAATCTACTCGCGGCTCTTTTTTCGAATCTGCACAATCTTTAAGATAAAGATTAATTAGATTTTGATATGGAATACCCTTTTTCTCAGAAAGTTTTTTGAAATATCCAATCACGTCTTGATCTAATCTAATTGTAATTTGTTGCTTCTTACGTTTTACATAAGGGTTAGGAATAGAGTCGGAAAAATCATAGTGTTCACGCATGTTTGAACCCCTCGTATACTTTACGCTCCCGTTTGTCAGCCTTTCTCGCTGAAATAAGTCTGATTATATTGTCAGAACCTCGATAGCAGTGACATACAACTAGCAAGCGACTTAATGAGCTTTCACCTAAAATAATAAAGCGCTCTTCTCCATATGAGCTATCGGGATCATTTACAAGGCGCGCTAACGAATCTGAAAACACTGTTTTTGCTTCGTCAAAGCTAACACCGTGTTTTTGCAGATTAATATCAGCTTTACTTAAATCCCATTGAAATACATAATCATCCATAATTAAAGTGTAGTTACATTGTAAGTTAAAATCAACCTCGTGAAGGATAACAAGCTTACTCGTCGTCTGCTTTGGGCGGCTTAGGCCATGGCTCAGTACTGTAAGTCATTGAGAAATTGACTGCAGATATTTTTCATCCATTATCTGTTTTAACAAGAAGCCAGATTCTTGACCCCAGTTACTTTTAAAATCTCCAAGAAAGTACGAGTAATCGAATGTGAGAGTAGCAATATTACCGTCTTCAATGACACTAACATTATAATATTTTTCAGTAATATCAAAAGGTGATTTGATAATGTTGTCGATAAAGTCAGTTGGTGTACTAGCCACATCCTTAGGTTTGAATACGTCCTTGCCATAACGTGAGCAAAGTATTTTGATACTTTCTTCAGAGTAGACGCCAACCCAGGATACGTTGATTGGATGAAATATATTTAGAAAAGAATCTTTGTTTTTATTTTCGATAGACTCAAAAAACGTAGCGAACAATTCACTAATTTCAGGATCTTTACTGATCTCTTTGGTTAATGCTGTATGTGATAATAACAACGCACTTAATGGTAAATACTTCACCGAACTCTCCTTGTTGCTAACGCCCACATAAAAGTCGGAGCGTCAGCAACGACCACCGTAACCTAGTGAAGCGATTTTTGATATGTTTGTTAGGCATTTTTAATCACGCGAATGTAAACATCCGGTATTGAAATACCGTATTTTTTTGAAGCTATAAATTTTTCAAAATCTATATTTGCTACATGATACCCTAGCTTATTAAGCTCTAGCGTTAACTCCTGAAACAATGTCGTAGCAGATAATGCTTCAGGGAACTTTTCTCTCACGCCAGCAATAGCTGAGTTATGCATATTCCCAGATGAATTAAATGCTTCCTCAAGCTTAGACGGGTAGTTATTTTGGTAAAACTTAAGTAATTCTTGGTTGGTAAACTCCGACGATTCTCCAATAAGACGCACAGTAAACGCTTCTTCGCTAAGGATAATAACGTTAAATACATCGGCTATGCTACTGCCTCCACTGGGCATAAGAAATAACTCCATAAGTGGAGATGAACCATATCTCTGTAGATTTGCTAGTTTTACATCAGTAGCTAAACCAGATGTCGAAACCAGCAAAAATGTTATTAATACGCAAATTCTCATTGAGATGCCTAAAACGCCGCCAACGCAGGCCGAGCGATAGCGAGGTCCAGCCCAATGCGGCTTTTTGCATTGGGCGATTGTGCTTGGCTTTGTGTACGCCCAGCATGGGCATGAACTAATGAGGTGAAAGTCCTCTGTAGGAAAATCACCGTCTTTTAACATCTAG
>NZ_JBLWFH010000019.1:0-58109 GCF_050306235.1 Glaciecola sp. 1036
AACTGGGGTGTGTCTATGCAATACCAAATCTTTAAGCTCAGCCAATATCTAAGAGGCTGGATAAACTACTTTGGTATCGCCAGTGGATATCAACGGTGTGTCGAACTCGATCATTGGATCAGACGCAGAGTGAGAATGGCCTACTGGCGACAATGGCGTAAGCCACGAACTAAAGTAAGAAGCTTAATGAAATTAGGTGTGCATGTTCAGGCCGCAGTGGCTTGTGGCTTAACCAGCAAAGGACCATGGCGAAGTGCTAAATCCCCGGGGATCAACCAAGCTTTATCGCTTGATTATTTAGCATCCGAAGGGCTTTATTCGCTACGCGATGGGTGGATCGCACTTCACTATCCTAAGTGAAACGCCCTGTGCGGAGCCGCATGCAGGGTGTTGTGGGGGCTGAGGGTTAGAGACCCTTGGCTACCCGATTATAACTACTTTCCACGTTTGCTTACTACCAATTTGTAGATAAGGCCTATAACTACCAGAGCAACAGACAAAAATACTACACCAGCCAAGTCTTCGCCTTCCATTCTGAAATTGCCAAAACCAATGAATTGATTCTGGCTGTTAGAGCAAGCACCAACACCGAGCCAATTTTGAAGCAGCGTACCACCACAAAGAGTGAACGTGCCTACTGTCTTAATAAACAGTACCAAAACAATAAGCAGTATAAGAGCTACAGATCCCAACTTTTTCATTTGATGTTTCAGTAGTTATAACATCTTATTATAGAGAATTCACAGTAACACGCAGTCATACTCACACTAGAATTCTCTACATAATTTATTGATAACAGTAGCTTACACCTGATTTAGGGCTAGTTTCCAATGATTTATTTGAGTGTTACTGTGAATTCTCAGTAAAAACGCCTCAAAGATTCAAAATATTTACATAAAAACAATGCTTTAACTAACTTTCACCTTAGTTGTATGTAATTATTGAGAATTCTTAATAATCCCAGCTCCTCTTTATACATAACCCCGCCAATGGTAAGGCATTCATTAGCATTTCTTTAGTTTTACAATGCTTTTTACTGAGAATTCTCAGTAATTACATATTGTCAAAATTGGAGATTTTTTATGGCTCAAAGTCCATTTCTGGAAAATGTTCGGAGTATTCTACGAACGAAGCATTATTCAATTCAAACAGAGAAAACATATTTACTCTGGATAAAGCGTTTTATTCTCTTTAATAATAAAAAACACCCTAAAGAACTCGGTGAGCAGGAAGTTACACAATTCCTTACTTATTTAGCTGTTAAACGCCACGTTACCTCTTCAACACAAAACTTGGCGTTATGTGCAATTGTGTTTATGTATAAACATGTTTTTGAGCGAGAGCTAACTCTCTTACCAGATGCTGTGCGAGCACGAGCACCCAAGCGCGTGCCAACTGTCTTAAGTCATGAGGAAGCGGTAAGCATCATCAATCTTATGAGTGACAAGTATCGACTGATGTTCTCTATGCTCTATGGTTGTGGCTTGCGAAAAGCTGAGCTGCTGAAACTGAGAATTAAAGATATCGATTTCCAAAATAAAAGTGTTTTCGTATTCAGAGGAAAAGGCGATAAAGATAGAACGACTATGCTACCTGATATTCTGCATATGGCTATCGAAGATCAGATTGAAAAGGTTCGAGCAATTCATCTAAACGATCTAGCAGAGGGTGGCGGCGAGACTAGCTTACCTTCTGGTTTAGCTAGGAAGTACCCCTACGCTATTAAAGAATTCAAATGGCAATATTTATTCCCATCAACATCGCGATGCCAGCATCCTGTAGATGGGTATTTTTGTCGTCATCACTTGCATTGGACTGCATTAACTAAAGCGTTAAGGGTGGCTGTCAAAAAATCGGGGGTAACTAAGCATGTGACCGCTCATACGTTTCGTCATTCATTTGCGACCCAGCTTTTGTATTCAGGAGCAGACATCAGAACCGTACAGGAATTGCTGGGGCATAATGACCTACGTACAACTCAAATATACACTCACGTTATAGGCCAGCACCATTCTGGTACAAAAAGCCCGTTAGATAGATGAGGTATGGCGGACTAACGTCCGCTATCAGTGAATTCATCTTGTTCAAAGAAGCACTGCTTATTTCCGCTTATCGCTCATAGCTGCCGTTAAAATTGCAATGAGCCAACGGCATAAATCCGACACAAGAGCCGGTCAACAGGAAAGCTCAAGTGCCTCCTATCCGTAAAAGCGAACTGTCAAATAGTTCAATCTTGAATGAGCTGAACTGCCGAAATTTAACCTAAGCTTATTTCTAATTTCGTTTACCAAAAAAATGGGCAGCAAAGCCTTTAACCCTCGTTAATACGGCTTAGGTTTTCCTGAATTTTAAGAGCGATCTTTAGTTGTTGTACTGTTTTGGGATTATCTTGATCGAACTTTAGAGACTGTCGCAAATACTCGATGGCTTGTTCAATATCTTGTTTAAATACACGTAACGCTGCTAGGTAATAATGATTTGCCTGTTCGTTTTTAATGTTTTGAATCTTGGTTTCAATTCTGGTCTTTTCTGCTTCGTCTTCTGCAAAAGCAATGGCTAAATTAAAGGCTTGGATGGCGTCAAGGTATTGAGAGCTTTGTAGGTAATTTTCAGCTAAACCTAAATGAGCAGCAAACGAATAAGATGCGATTTTGGGATGCGTAGGAGAAAGGTTTTTTAACTTCTCAATTTGACTCAATAAAGCATCGAAATCTTGATTTTGTTGCATAATCGAAGCATTTTCTAAGATATTTTGCAACTTTTCATTCTTGCGAGCTTTTTGTTTCTTTTGTCTATAAACTTGGGCAATAGCGCTAGTTTTCTTCTTCGCATTATCCAGCTCTTGTTGCCAGACAAGGCTTGAAAGTTGAGCTTTTATGTCCGCATCATTAGGATCTAACGCCAAAATTTTTAATTTTATTTGTCTTGCTTGGGAATTTTGATGATTAGCTAATTGGCTCAGCTGATCTATTAAATCGCTTTTTTGTTTAGCAATTGACTGGCGTAACAAAGCTATCTTGTGCGCTATTTCGTCGTTGTCAGGATAACCCAGTTGCAATATTTGCCATTGTTGCAATGCGGCGGCTAACTGCCCTTTTTCAAACATTCTTTCTGCTATTATGTAGCGGTTATCTGATTGAACATTGGAACTAATTTGTGAATTTGGGGTGGTGCTCGAGCAAGCACTTAATACACAAATAACTAGGCACAAGATTAAGGTTTTCATTGTAAGTTTGTCGACTCGAACGTATCCAATGCATTCACAAAAGTTTGCATCGAATCACCACCATAAATCATGGTTCTGTTGAGTAAATAGGGGGAAGAAAAAGCAGGATTACTTCCCCGTTGCACGGTAACACCGGTTTGGTAGTTATGCTGCTCTAACACACCAACTAATTCGGCACTAGTATTGCCATATGGATATGCAAAATGCCTTACTTTTTGATGAGTGTTTCGATAAATACGCTGCTGCGCTTGTTCAACTTCGCCTCGAATTCTAGTCTGATAACCCCTAATGTCTTCTCCTGATGGATTTCGGGATAAACTACTGTGTGTCGTTGAATGAGATTCAATTTCTACCAAAGGATGATTCACTAGTGATTTAACATCTTGCCAAGATAAGGCAAGTTTCCCACCGATAAACTCAGGATAAATAAACATTGTTGACGGAAACTGGTACTTTGTAAGCACTGGCAAAGCAATATCTTTAAAACTGCGATAGCCGTCGTCAATGGTGATAACCACTGCATTGTCAGGTAATTCTCGTTGTCCGCGGACAAACTCGCTAGCCTCTTGCAAGCTTATGACCTGATAACCTTTTTCGTGTAGGTACGCCATTTGTTGGGTAAATTCAGCTTCTGTCACCACCATTGGATTACTGCTACTTCTATCCCGAGTAAATTGGTGATAACACAGAATAGGTACCTTTTGATAACCGTCATAGAATACGGATGTCATGTTCTGTGGCGTGCGAGGAATAGCAATAAAACCGCCTGAGCTTAATAAGCTTTCGGGGTTATATCGTTTAATTAAGGAAGCGTACTTAGCACTACCAATAAATTCGAGAGCCAAGCTTTCAAAACTATCGTTTTCTTGCACTTTTACCAAAATAAAGTCTTCATTTTGATTAATAATACGTTGATTGTTTGGCTTAGTTGCACAAGCAGACAACGAGAAAATGCTCAGTAGTAGTGCTACTTTTAGTAGGGACTTCATGAGGTCATTTTCCCTTTGAAACGTCTTGAGATGAGTCTGGATTATCTGACAAGTAAGCAATTACAGTAGCGTCTTCATCTTGATCATCGGCATCATCATTTGGTGCTTCGACAGTGTTAGCTTTCGATTCGCTGTTGTTTTCATCGTCTACAGGAGCAGTTTCAACGGATTCAACTGTTTTAATTACGCTAGAAGATACTATGGTTGCATCTTCAACCTCTTCGCTGACATCGCAAGAACCCTGAGAGACCTCTAACGGTGATGGATTTGATGGCTCGTTTTGTTCTATGTTGATGCCACTTTTTGCAAGTTCATCACTCACTCTTGTGTATTGTGTTTGTATGGCAGAGGCCATTTTGTTAAATGCAATGATTACACGGCCAATTTCGTCTGAACGATTCAAGGAAATTCGGGCATCTAGGTCGCCTTCTTCTAAACGTTTTAAATTCCGCGTGATGGTGCGTAATGGTTTAGAAATCAAGCCACCAAATACAAACATAATAACCGCCACAGCAGATATAGTGATGAGTGCTAAGAAAAACATCAATAAGGCAGTAGTGCTTTTTACCTCTTCTAAACCTTGTTGAGAAATCCCAACAATAATTCGGCCTACTTCTGTGTTTTGAAACAGAATAGGTGTAGTAATGTTGAAAACTTCAGAGCCGTCTTCTAAGGTTGAACTTGTGGTATGAACTTCATTAGATTTACTAATGAAAGTTGCATCTGCATCCTCTATGTAAACTTGGTCAACTAAACCAATATCGCTTGCACCTCTAATAATACCATCTCGGTCGGTGACAATGAGGTAACTGAAAGTATCTCTGCTGGCGGCATCATTAATAAAGGTTTCTAGGGTTATCCAATCTTCACTTAAAAGGGGGATTGCTGTTTCTATGGCGATAAATTTTGCAAAAGACGATCCCGAGTCAACGGCAGATTGTGTCATGGCTTGGGTTTGTTTGTTATAAATTATATTCATGCTTATAAGTAAAACTAAACTGACAATAGCCACTGCGACCAAGGTGAATTTATATTTAAGTGGGATATATTTATGTTGCCTTTGCTCTTCTTTTTGTTCTCGCAGAGCATTCAATTCCGCGATTAATGATTGGGCTAAATTAGCACCTGTTTGAAACCTTTTTTCCGGTGATTTATGCAAAAGTTTTTGCACAATTTGACGAATTCCAACCGGAATAGTCGGGTCTATCGACTTCAGTGTAGGAGGATCTTGCTGGGATATTTGCATCATCAAGGTCCCCATATTTTTAGCATCGAACGCTTTATTGCCGGTCAACATTTCATACAAAATCGCACCGACCGAAAATAAATCTGATCGCCCATCTAATTCATGACCCAGGGCTTGTTCTGGCGACATGTACCTGGGAGTACCCAATACGGAACCGACTTGGGTTTTATGTGCTTCATCATTTTCACTAATTCTAGCAATACCGAAATCAGCTACCTTTACCGTTTCATTGTCTTCTAACAGCATTATGTTGTCGGGCTTTATGTCTCTATGTACAATATTATTACTGTGGGCGTAATCTAAAGCTTTAGCTAATTGGAGTGTAATAGTTAGTGCACGTTCGGGAGTAATCTTATGATTTTCTTCTAAAAGTTTTCCGAGATCAGTGCCTTCAATTAATTCCATCATGATGTAAGGTGCTCCGTCGATTTCACCTACATCGAAAACAGTAACTATAGAGGCATGACTTAAACTACCGGCCGCTTTTGCTTCTCGTAGAAATCGACTGGTATATTCTTCATCAACACAATGCTCTGATTTCAAAATTTTACAGGCAACTGAACGGTTAATTTCAGGATCATAGGCTCGATAAACTATTGCCATAGCACCTTCGCCTATTATCTCTTTAAGCTCATATCGTCCTATTTTTTTATTCAGCATTTTATCCGAATTAGACATTTAATTTCCCTCTTATTTTTTCATGCAAATCATTCATTTTTTGAAGTGAAAAATACCAATAAATAGAGGTCTTTTTTGTGCATGATTTAGTCGATTTTTAAAGGTTTTTATAGTACTATATTTGGATGGTTTTTTCACCGAAAAAAGGACTTTTTTTAACCTTTTTTTGGGGTTTTTAAAGGAACAAAAAATGGCTAAAAACAATTGGGTTTGTGTATCAAAAACAGATATCGGAACAGTCAGAAAAGTCAATGAAGATGCGCTTTTGGATGGTTCTGATTATTGTTTGTGGTGTGTGGCAGATGGCATGGGTGGACATGAAAAAGGAGACCTAGCAAGTAGCCGTATTACTGAGCACCTTTTTTCACTTGTGAAACAAGTAAATTCTGAGTTAAATTTGCAGCTAATTGAACGTTGTGTTCAAGAGATAAATTTTGAATTAATTCAACTTGCAGAGAGGCAACAATCTGTGGTTGGAAGTACAGTGGCAATTTTGTTTATTCAAGATCAAAAAGCGCATTGTATATGGGCGGGTGATAGCCGAATTTATCGCATTCGAAATAATCAACTTTTACGCCTAACACGAGACCATAGTCAAGTGGAAGATATGATAGATGCAGGATTAATTTCACAAGCAGAAGCTGAAACTCATCCGAAAGCCAATGTAATCACTCGAGCGGTAGGTGCTCATGATCAACTGCAACTTGAAATTTGTAGTTATGATATTGAAAAGAATGATCAATTTATATTATGTAGTGACGGATTAAACAAAGTTATGACTGATAAAGAATTATCAACTTTTGTACAGCAAAGTACTTTTGAAGAAGTTGCCGAAGATTTGATTGATATTGCATTACAAAGAAATGCGAGAGATAACGTCACTGTTTTAGTCGTGAAACATAAACTAAATAATGAAAATTCACTTAGATCTACACTGCCATTAGATCGAACGCTTCCGCTACACTCATAGTTTTTCGAAAAACATTTTAATAAAACTATGAGTTAGTTTTCGTCAACAGCCAGAAATTCAAGATAAGTTTGTATGGTAGGCATTCCCTTAAAAAAACGGTATTGCGGTAATATTTTCTCAGATTGACTGCGATGCCAAATACTGATCCCCGCGTAATGTTCAGTTATTACTTTGGACAAACATTCTTGGCTAATCTCACAAATTGAATTTTCTTGTAGCGGTGAAAATTTAAATATTTCATTGGGGCAATTAGGGTCTATATATTCAGCTTTTTTTAACAAAGATTTATTTAATGGTTGGTATAATTTCACTAAAGTCTTCGTGATATCGTCTAAGTTCGTGTGTTCAGTTTCGAGCAAATGCAGTAAATAATCCTCACAATCTAGATGATGAAGTTCTGCAGAAATCGCAAGTTTAAAAATATCTGTGTGTTCCGAAAATTCTCCAACGACAAAAAATGGATAACAACGACCAGCTTTGTCTACACTTGGCATCATTAATCCGGTCAAAGCACTTCGGCTAACTATTCCTGCGTCAATATAGAATCGCCATATCGGTGCGGTAAAATATGCATTTCGCCAACCTTTTTCTAACGTATTTTGCGAATTATCAAAAGCTTGCAAAATCCAATTGTCTAAATAATCAATTATTGCTGGATTAATGTTGCGCTGAATAAAGTCTCCATACGCGGGGAGTTTTCCAAAATAGCCAATTCTCATAATTTAATCCTTGGCTAAATATCGGTTAAACATTGGTAGTTAGCCAATTGGTTTAAAACAAGAGGATTGTCACCATTACTACTTGCGATTTCATAAATTGTTGAAAATCCTTGATGAGTAAAAGTGACTTGCACTTTATTTGATGACAGTTGTTTGATTTCGGAATCTTTAAGTAATTTTGTCAGCGAAAATAAACCTGATTGCCCATATGAAATTTCACTCCCATCTCTGCGAATGAATATAATTTTGCTATCTTTTAGCGGATTTTGTGGCGGCCAATTTACAGTCTTAGGGGTTGGACGACCAAATTGATAGTTCATTAAAGTATCGAATATTTCTAGACGCACTTGAGAAAGAGAAGGATCTAAAAATACTGGGGTAAAAATATATTCTAGACTAGGGGTATTAGGATTCTTAGCAAACAAGTTTTGTTGTAATTCAAAACTTTGTTGAAAAAATACCAGGACTTCCGGAGCAAAATTGAATTTTTCTTGCACACCTGGTAACCATTGCCACCTTAGAGTTTGCGTATTTACTAATTCGGCTAGATGCTGATTGAAAAAGCTAAAAATGGCGCCCTTGCTACTAAATAATTGCGTTATGTCTTGCAAACTAGCATCCGTATTTGCACTTGATGCAAAAGGATATTTGCCATTGGTAATTGCAGAACAAATAGGCGCAACTTGGGTTTTCCATATATTCGCCAACTGATCTTTACGAATTTGGCTTTGCCCACGTTTGATTGCAGATGTAAGTTGTTCGACCCAGCGATTTAACGGAGCGTCTTGAATAAAACCAAAACCCTCTAAAGCGATTAAAGAATTTGTATTGCCGCCATCTTTTCCATTTTGTTGTAAATTAAGTGCAATTTGTACTTCTTGTAGTAGGGCGATCATACGTTGCTCCACAGCTTGACGTTTTTCCTTTTTCATCAATTGGTGAAGTTTCTCAAATCTCGAGCTGACAAAATTTGTGGGGCTTTGCCCGTCCAATGTTGATTTCGCAAAACTAAGGCTTTGATTTAGTTGTTGAGTTGCGGATGTGTTTGGCAATGTTGGAAGGTCGAAGTTAGATAAATCAGTTGCTTTGGCTACACTTTCTAACAGAGTAAACATAGGATTAGAATTTTCAGTTAATATGGGCAGCATTGTCAGTAGACCAGCCAAACTAACATCATTTCTGACAGCAATCGAAGCAAGTAAATTTTGCCATTGATTTGCATAGTCCTGAGCATACATAGATAAAAATTTATTTTTCAAACCCTTGGTATCAATTAAATTGTCAGGACCTAGTACCCAAGCATTTCTCTCTACCTGTTGAACAAAATCTTCTTTGCCTTGTTGCTCAATTTGATCGAACACCTCAGGTGTATAAAGCCTTGAAAGTGTTCTAACTTCGTCTATTGAACTAGTTAAAACACCTCGCCAATCAGGGCCTGCCAACTGCGACATGGAAAGGTAAAAACCTGGTCTAGAGATATAAGTGTCGCGGAATTCTTGATAATAAATATCACTTAGTTCTTGTGATTTTAGTACATCGCGAACATTGGCAACCAAATCGTTATTGACTTGGTCAAATAAAAGCTCACTCTTCGCTAAGGCGTTCAAGTGGGGTATTAAGGCCTGAAATTCTTGACTATTTAACCTGTTGTCTTGATTGGTTTCGGTTAGTAAATATTGGGTCAGATAGGCTTGATCAACAAACTCTGGCTGAGTAAACATTAGGTAAGCTTTTAGCGCTTTGTATTGCTTAACCGGAGAACTGGGGTCTTGCATGTTTGCAATTAATTGGCGTTCTATGTGTGGTAAAACAATCTGTTTTAATAAACGTTCGTAGCTTTCTTGTAGCGCATTATTGATTGAGCTTGCTTGATTCAATCCAAACCCAGCGAGGCTATTAGACTGGGCAGATTTTAATCCTTGAATTTGATTGTTTAACTGCTGTAACGAAGGCAGATTTTCAATCAGTCGATCTACTGGGCTGGAAAATGCCTCTCCCGACAAAGCAAAATCATTTTGCCAACGCTCGACGACCGAATCAGTTTGCTCGATAAACTCAGCATTCAATGCAAAGCTAGTATAAAAAAGCGAGCACAAGCCCATTGAGATTGCTGTAAGTCCAGCCAAAGCAACTTGTTTCAACCGCTTTTTACGATTCTCATAACTGGATAAGGTGCCAAATTGATCTGCTTCTTTAAATACAACTTGTTCCAGCAAGTCTTTTATAAAGTAGCTTCTTTCATCTTTATTCCAGCTCGCGTGACGAGTCAATCTTAAACCAAAATTTTGCGACACATGAGCCATCATGCGGTCTATTGGTGCGCCATTTTGAGTACCGCTGGTAAAGTAGACACCGCGTACTAAGCCTGGAGTGAGTTTGGTTTGAATATTTGATTCTTGAGAACTAAGCTGACAAACAAGGTTTTTAATCGTAGCTTGTAAGGACGCTAATTGATCAGTAAAGGCGTAAATACTTGCTTTTCGCTGAGCGTCTCTCTCAAGGGACATTCGTTGCCATTGTCGGCGAGTGACAGACGCCAATAATTGTGAAAATTTTTGTTCAAACTGATCGTCGATATCTGGTATTTGTTGCTGTGAACCCTGACTTTGTTTTTCAAACGTGAAACCAAAAGCTTGTTCTCTTTCTTTGTGCGAATAGGTGTCGTAAAACTGAGTAAAGCCAGCCAACATGTCAGCTTTAGTCAATAGTAAATACACAGGAAATTGGGTTTTAAAATATTGATTTACTTCGCTAATTCGTTGTTTTAATTGATTAACATGTTGACTTAGCTCATATTCGTTCATGTTCAAAATATCTAACATGCTAATACTTACTAACAATCCACTAATGGGCTTTTTGCGATATCGCTTGATTAAGGATAGAAATTTTTGCCACCCAGAGGCGTCTACTTCTTGGTAGCTGTCTTGAGAGGTATATCGACCAGCGGTGTCTAATAACACCGCATTGTTGCTGATCCACCAGTCACAGTTTTTAGTGCCAGCAATACCATTAAAGTGTTTAGTATTTAATTTATCTGCAAGTGGGAAAGACAAGCCAGAGTTAGACAATAAGGTTGTTTTTCCGCTGCCGGGTGAGCCTATTATCATAAACCAGGGCATTTCAACTAATGAGGTTCGGCCGCCCTTGGTGTGTTTCAACGATTCAAATGCCTGGGTAAATTTATCTTTAAGGGCATGAGACTCAGCATCTATTGCGCTACTGGCATCGTCCTGACCACTCATTGCTTCGACTAATTGGGATTGTTGGCTTTGTAATTTAAGATGCCTGATGTAGCGGTAGAGTGCGTAGCTTGCTATCAATAAGATGCAGATTGCGAGCCGAGTGAAAATGCTTTCAAGTGGCACAAAACCGGCAATCGCAATATAGGGCCCAGCAATTAGTATAATTAAGCTTATAAAAAACAGGCTAAGGGCAGGTTTTACCCAAGGTTTCTGCCAGATTGTTGTTAACTTATCCATGTTATTTACCCGAATCCACAAAGATTAATATTTCAACTCGTCTATTGCGGCTATCTTCTTTATTTGCGGTTAGAGCTTGAGTATCTGCAACACCTCTGGTGGCTGTTTGGAACAAAGGTCTACGGCCTGATTTGAGCCATGCTTCGATAGATTCAGCTCGCTGGCGTGAAATAACCCAATTGGATTCAGCTCGCCCTGTTGAGTCAGTATGACCCACTATCACGACTGAATTGCTATGACCTTCAATGGCACTTAATACCGAGTCAAGGTTAGGTAAAAACGCAGGATCTACGGTTATGCTCCCAGAGCGAAATAGTTGAGGATGAATAAACCTGATAATCACAAAATCAGGTTGCCTTACTAGCTCGACCAATCCTTGCGCTGTGGCACTACCCAAGCGTTGTTGAATATCAGTGAACAGTGCGTTTAGACGATTTTCTCGTGTTTTATTTGGCGAATTAACAATATTAGTTGAAGAATCTGGTGCTGACAGATCGAAAGATTGATCCCAGCCGATAGATTCAATCTTGGCAAACAAAGGAGCGCTTTTTGCGTGTAAATTGGATAAGAATCCAATATAAACGCTAATACAAACAAAGGCCAAGATACTGAATAATAAACTCGGCGGTACGCGTTTTTCGATGCTAGGTTTATTAGCGTCTGGCACTCGCCAACTAGGTGACAACTCTTGACTCACTGGCCGGTGCAAACTAATGGCCTGATGCATCATCATGCAAAGTTGAACGATATCAATTTCGCCGGTAGTAGATAGACGATACTTACCTCTAAAGCCTATGGATAGGCACAAATAACAAAGCTCAATCAAATCGATGTTGCGTTGCGGCTGTTCCATGATTTTATTCACAATCACGAAAAACTTTTCGCCACCAGAGGTTTCATTGTGATATTTGCTTAACAAAGTCTGTCGACTCCAATTACTTTCAATTCCCCAAGGGGTAGTAAGTACTAGCTCGTCGATAAGGCAGCATAAAATATATCTAGCTGTCATTGCTATTTCGGGACTTAGGTTGGCGTTTTGCAAACGAGTTTCAAATTGGTTTATCTGCCCCTCAATCTCGTGTCGTAATTGATCAACGCTATTGTTCGGTTCTAGGGTTCTAAGATTACTCGCCAAATTGATTAACTCTGCGGCGTAGGCGAGTAGCTTATTTTCAGCTTCGAATTCAAATGCCTTATGATCTGTGCTGCTACTTGAAGGTGTTTGATTAAAAACCGATGGTGGCGGTGTTGTATTAGTATCAGTTGTATAATTTGATTGAGTAGAACGACGCCCTCCCGGATTGGGTATTAGCATTGTGCGATCTAAATCGTCATTATCATCAAAATTATTCATACCGCTTAACCTCTAACCGCCCAAAGTTCAAGCACTAGACCAGGAAGATTTGCGCTGACATGGCAAGCTAAACCGCCAGATTGAGTGAGTGTTTGCCAATATTCGCCGCTTTGCACTAACTCAAAATACACAAAGTTACGTTGATAGGGGACTTCTCTAGGGGCTGCAGCCAAATGGGTTAATTGCACCCCAGGTAATTGAAGATTGACTAATTCTTTAATTGATTCGACGGCACCAATTTTAGTTTGAGAAGCAAAATGTTTGATGATTTCATCTGGCGACACATCAGCACTAACAGCCAAGATAAAGCTCGCATTTTGAAATAAGGTTTTATCCGAAATTGTGCCGACTCGAATACCAAACTTGCGCTCTTGTAGCGGAATGTTAATTGAGTTTTGTTCCAGTACGACGCTAAACAGTTGCCTAGCTTCTTCAATGAGAGGTTTAAATACAGCGTTTGGGTCCGCGTGCTGATAGCTTGGAAGCGCGTCCGGCAATTTACTGCTTTTAATAAAAGTACTTAATTCGCATATTAATGTACTTAGCTTTTCAAAAAGATAAAACGGCGTCACGAAGGCTGCAGCCGCTAGGTGATTTACCACAGCAGAATGGCGATTTAACGCTTGTAGCAACATAAATTCGACTAATTCGTTAGCTGTAGATTTACCTGCTACTGAAACCCGTGAGGCTATCGCATGGCTTCTATGAGAAAGCAAGTTTTGCAATTCATCTATAAAGCTACACACATGTTTAGATATTTTAATGTTTATTGATGGAAGTAAATAATCGCTTACGATGGAAACTGCACCATTTGGGCTGACATCTTCAATCTTTGCAATAGGAATACACAAAAACTCACTGTTGTTCTGATTGCTAGTACGTAATGTAAACTGCAATCCCGCGACTTCTAACAGGGTTTTTTTATTTCCAAAACCTGCGATATCACGAGTTTCAAACTCGCTTAGCTTGAATCGCGTTAAATCGGCTTCTTTACGCTGAACTTCTGAATTGTTTTCGCGGCTCAGTGCCACGCAAAGATAAATGATTTGACCGAGGTTTTCTTGGTGAATATCAATCACTGCAGGTGCATGATCACGTTGTGGAAAGCTGAATACTGTGCCGTCCTGCATTATACCCTCAGCCTGAGTCACGCTGAGTTTGCCTGTTTTTAACAAGGCCAAATCAATAACAAAAGAGGTTAATCCCCAATGATCAGGGTTCAGCGTTGTTACCGTACTTTTTAGTTGGGCATCATGATAACGAGTCTGTTGTTGAAAATGTTGCGGTTGCAACATCATGCCTTCAGACCATACTACGCGCTTTTCCCAAGTCATTGCTTATTCCTTTGTTACACGCTGGTTAAAGTTCAGTTGTTCTTACACTGAGGTCATCGATGATGATCTGGACACCGCCGGAACCAAATAAACCCATTGGATCAAGGGAGGACTTTTCAGGCATGCTAACGATAGTGCGCCAATTCACTGCATTGGCACTTCGAAATCCCACAGCAATGCCAATGAATTTAGTAGTTGCAGATACATCTGCGTCTAGACTTTTAGAAGTACCAGGATCAATTAAGTATTCGTTGACTGAGATAAATTCAGCACCCAAAGTGTTTTTGTCTGAATCGAATAAATCTTCATATCTGGCTTTTTCAAAATTCACTCGATTATTAAGTTGGTACACTCGCACCAAAACAGAGGATGCTTGTTGGTTAATATCTGGGTTAATATTCTCTGATGCGATAATTTCATATGAAAAATCACGTGTCTTTTCGCTTGGTTCTGTACTCAAGCAGCCACTCATAAATAGGCTGAAAATAAGTACAACTAAGATACGGTGAAGTGATTGCATAACGTCTCTACTTAGCCTCATTTGAATGATGTTCTTGGATGTATTTTTCATAAGCATCTGAAAAATATTGCGAAAGCAGGTCGTTTAAATTTTCATTTACCTGCTTTTTTAAACGCTCTTGCTGCGCCTTAAAGGCTTTCCACTTTGCTGCGTTTTTGTTGATGTCTATTAATGACGTTGGTTGATTCTCAGCTAAAGCCTCGATTCTGGTTGGATTCATCCGTTCTACCATGCCTTCAAGACAGGCCTGTAGACCGCTTAAAAATGCCATTTGATGAATCTGAATGTCGTTTAATGCTTCGCTATAAGAAGACTGTGCTGACATGTAACCAGGCTTTTTCTTCACTAATAACATTTCAAGGGTGTCAGTAGGATCTAACGAGAACTTTATGGGGTTATTTGACTGAGGTTTTATCATAGTCAAATTAAGTCGAGATTCTTGTTTGAACAAGGAACGGCCAGCGAGTAAAGCCATAATGCCTTGAGTGCTGGTGAGCAAGATAGAAACCAAATCATCTGCAAAGGTGTGTTTATCAACACTATGTTTGTATTCTTTAGGCAACCCTAATGCTCGATATAAATAATCAAAGAAATCATCGCTCTGATTTTCTAGGGTTTTGTTGTGGGTCTTCTCAGGTGCAGCTTTATCTGAGTTATTCGACGTAAGTTGTTTTGTCACTTCAGGTGCGATTTCCACCTTAGCTTCAACTGCGTGCTCAGACTGCTGCGAAGGTTCGAAATTAGCACTGCGCGAAGTTTGCATTGGCGAATCATCATGGTCCGATTCAGAGGGCGCTAGATCTAAAAAATCCCAATCGTCAGGTATGGTCTGTTGATAATTTGAAGCTTGTTTTTGCTCTTGGCCTTTTTCTGAATTATCGAACTGTGCCTCAAAAACGTCTTGCTGAGATTGACTTGATTGCTCTTCAGCGGGAGTGTTGTTCAGAATATCAAACAAACCAACAGCACTGTCATTGTCTTGCGCGTTATTATTTTGATCATAGCCAGTTGAAGGCGCTTGCTGTTGATGATAATTGTAATTTGAACTTACCCTAGGATAGGCATCAGCCGCTTTTTCCAATTCAATATCGCTGATTAAAATACGAAACTTACCCAAGGTAATGATATCGTTAGTTTCAACAACCTTACTGTTACCTTTACCAATGGCGTCTTGACTACCGTTTACAAATACCCCATTACTGCTTAAATCGTTGATATAAAATTGATTTTCTCGGAAAGAAATCAGCATATGTTTATTAGAGATAAAGCGGTCATTATCGAGCAATACCCAATCACAATCTCTCGAGCGACCGACAGTAGCCCCCGTATGCGAAACCGTAAAAACGGAGCGCTCATTGAGTGCGTTTCCCTCTAACAATGTGAGTTGCAAACTCGCCATAAAATCTCACCAAAATTCAATAAAAATAATCACTTAACCAGTTTATTTGCATGTTTAATGCTGATTAAGTCGTGTATTACTGAGGATTACGCGGAAAAAATTGGAAAGTTGCAGCAAGGTTGAAATATTTAGCTTACTTGAGTTTTTGTTGCCCCAGGTTTGGTAATGGATATTGAGCCGCCCCAAGCACAAATGCATTTTGAGTTTTGAGTCAAACAGGGAAGTCCACCTAGGGTGGATTTTTTAGCGCCGGGCTGCCATGGACCTGGTAAAACGGGAATACATGGCATGGGCGTTAAAACGCCCATGGCCGCCGAAGTGGCTGCAGCGACTTGTGGATTAGCCATTGAGCGGCACATTCCGAAGGGCGGGATATTTACCATAGGAATTTTGTCCATGATAGTTGCCGCCGGCATACCTTCAACCAAAACTCGCTTTAACGGCGGAACTATGAGGGTACTGGGTGCTAATCCTTGTGAACACATTAAATTAGCTCCCATGGTAACTTGAAGTGGCATACTAGACCTCGTTAGATACTGGTTTGATTGACGTTATGGGCGTAAAGTTTGCTACCCATTTGGCTAGCGACTTTAGCTGCCTCCTCAAGTTGCACATCGCTAAAATTCTTTAGCGGATGAGGAGTAAAACTAAAAGCTTGATGACAGATTTGGCTAATTGCTAATACAGCAAGATCACAAACTCGCAGTTCTTTGGGAGTTCCTGGTATAGAGGGCTCAAGCGCATGTAAGCATTTTTTATTTTGCAGCAATTGGCGCAAGGTTGGAAGCAACCACGGTTGTCGAATATAGTCGATTAGGGACATTACACTGGCTAATTGCTGTAGACTACTGTGCAAGGAATTTACATAGGCTGAAAATTGCTGTCTTCGTCGCTTATCGCCAGCTTTTGCTAATGCCGTTACAGCATGTAACGCCAAGTTTTCTCCATGTTCAATGCTGCAATATTGCTGCATTATTTGACGTTCGTTTAGGTGTTGGGCGTCGGGTGTATTTTCTAGTTTAGTTCCCAACATAAGAAGTACGCTAATTTTTGCCGATTCGAAATGCAACTTTTCCAGTAAAGCAGCTAAAATTGTGCTGGAAACTTGGCTTTGATGTTTTTCTATAATCGATAACCCAGTGTGTACGATATTGATATCCTGTTCTTCTAACGCTGCAAAAACGATGTTGTAGCTATCTTGAAGATCAAAATTTTGTAAGATTCTGAGGGCATCCATGCGAATGCTGGTTTGGGAATGTTGGGTGAGCGCGGCTAATTCTGCAATAGCAGGCTTTCCCATGCTTATTGCGATGTCAGCTGCAAAAGGCTGTTTGGAAATAATCGCTTGGCTAAGTTGAACTGTCATAGGTTTCACATTCCGATGTTGATGTAATTATGAGTACAAGTACTTAAAGCCTTTACTGATGTAACGTCGAGCAGCAATCAGTGGCCCTGAAGTTTGGACATTCATAGGCGTTTTTAATGGAATAAAAGCACCTCTGTAAGCTTGCTCTTGCGCATTTAGCCCATAGCCTAAATCTTTTGGCACCAAGGTTTTGTTTTCATTATTCGTAATAACGACTGGATTTTGGGGATACATCAGATTGCCCATAGACCAGGTATCAGCCATTGAAGCGGCGCCTTTTAGTGTTTTTAGGCTAAAAAATTGACCGATGGCATGGGCGATGTTGTTCGAAAATTGGTTTACATCTAGCGTCCGCGCATGAGTATTAATATTCAAAGGGACAAATATCCCAGGATGATTAAGGCCAATAAGCTTATGAGCTTGTGCGTTGATACAGTAATCTTTATTGCCTTCAACACACTGTAGAAAATAGATATTTATTCTTTCAGCCTCCCATCTTAGAGAGGTTATTTGATTCATTTCGTTAAGTTCAGCGTTACAAGCCATTAAATTAGCTTGATGTAAATTCGCTTTTATTGCTGTAGGTTTGGCTAGAAGTAAATGTATTCCAGCATGATGCCAAATGGCCTGTACTTGTTTAAACAGGCTCTGCATTTCAAGGTGCGGTATTTCGCCAGCGTTGCCAGTTTTGCTGTCTATTTGCACTATATGAGGCTGTATTTTTACAATAAGGCTTTGCATCACGCAAACCAGCAGATTAGCAATAACAGGCCCGCTTTCGCTGCCAAATCGTACTTGTAAATTACACTGAAGCATGTGCTTGCCTTGAGTACTTTTAGTTCTCAGCTGAATAGGTACGGTGGGAGCGGGTTTACATGGATTGGCTGATACTACTTCCAATAAGTTTGGTTCTGTAGAAATTACGAACAGAGGTGCTTGTAATCCAATATTATCGCGAACTAAGTTTATCGTACCTTGGCTATTTTCCGATAAGCTCAATGCTGCACACGCCAAGCCTTGAGAACTAATATTTTCTAGTCCAGCTATTCGGCCCCTAAATCCATAATTATCAACTTCGGGATATTGGGCATCCGCAGGGCCTTTAATCCCTCGTTCAAAATGCACGGGTACCAAACGAATGCTATCTTTGATGGACAATTGGATTTTCAAACCTAGTCCTCCGACTCAAGCATCTGTTTGGTTTTGTCACAGACTTCACCCGTTGGCGTAATATCATGATCTGCTTGGAAGCTAAGTAGAGCGCTACCACAGCTTTCATCCCATACGGAACTCTTGGTATTTGACAAATAACCTAGTCGCTGTAAGCGTTGCTGAATACCAACTAGAGTGTGTATAGATGCCATACTTGGCAAACTGTTAAGTTCATAGATTGTGCCAAGAACATCCAGTTCTGCTTTATGTCCTGCTGCAACCAAAAGCTCAAGGCTTCCGTCTGAATTTAATTGTCCTGATTGAGCAAATTCTTGGTTAATACGTAATGTATATTCAATATCAGCGCTAGAATCGGTGGCAGATAAACTCGATATATGTCGAGATTGGGCATCACCCCAATGACCGGGATGGGTTTGAAAATGTAGTTTAAAACGATGGAATACCAAGGTATTGACATTGCTTATACTACCGCTAGAACGAGCAACTTTAGCCATTTTTAAAATCCTTTTTAGCTGCCACGAGCAAATTATTATCCATATTAAAATCCATAAATCTCGAGTAATGCATTGAAAAAATGCTCATCGAGGTTGCTATCAGGGTTTAACCCTTGGCTTGTTTTGAACGAACAAATTGCATCCTGAGTTGACTGGTCTATTTCTCCTGCTTCATTAGCACAATAAAATCCCAAGTTGTTTAATCTGGCTTGAGCACCAATAATTGAATCATGGGGCGGCAGAGCGCCAAATTCCAAAGGCCATGTCAACGTATTCTTTTTTACACTGTCTAGAAAAATGCGCAAAATTCCGGTTTTTGCGGATGCGTCAATATTTACCTTTATCTCCCCAATAGAATTGGTAAGACCATTAATGGTTTGGTTTTTTATTTCTATCTCAAAAGGTTTATTTGCCAACGGGTTACCTAAATTATCTTGAATCAGAGTCTTAAATTGAGTGACTTGACCTTTAACAGTAATCTGTACTTTTCCACTTTTATCAATAGGCATAGACTTTGGTTTTTTTTCTGGTAAGAAAACCACGTCTCCGGTTTGCAACAAGTGCATATTAGGCCGCAAATTGCGTAACTTTTCATTTGCCTGATTTTGGTAAATGCTAGTTGGATCTTTGTAGCCAAACTGCTTTGCTAAACTTGCGCAGCAGTCGCCTGATTTGACGATCACTTTATGCATTGCACATAACCCCTAATGAACACCTAATACATTGCCAAATTACCATGCGTCTGCCTCCAAATTTGGCAATGTGATAGAACATTCGTCTGTGTCTAAAGCGGGTAAAAATGCTTGTCCTTTTTCATCCGTAGTCCCTTTAATGCATCGACCGTCAGGTAATACGACTTCATACACTTGCCCACACAGGGGGTGCCCAGCTTGGTCTTGTACTAGGATTGATATTGGTGTTGCCTTAGATGTGCCATCACTGGATGATTTTTCATTTTGTTTTGGCATTTTTAAAGACGGTATTGCTGCACCTGTGACCAAGGTTTCTGCTGTCGTTAGCGATGTCTTTGATTGTTGGGTGTTAATTAGCGCATTCAAAGATTCAATGTTTGCATTGGTCTCTGCTTGTGCTGTTTCATCGTTAGCGCCGACATTATTAAATTGCTCTGAAGATTGGGTAGCGAGCAGTTCTGCTTGCGCGCTTTTTGAATTAGCCACTATCAGCAATTGCTCAGGCGTTACTGCAGCATCGGTTAACTGTTCGTAAGATACTTCCGTTGCCGCTATAACCTGTTCTGGCGACGCACTGGCTAAGGTTGAAAGCTGAGCTTGAGTTATGCCTATAGCTTCTAATTTTTCAGGCGAAACGTTAGCGCTTATCTGCATTTGCTCAGGACTAAGCTTGATTAAACTGGCAAACGCTGAAGCGTTAATTCCCAAAGCAGCTAAATGCTGAGGTGTAATATCCAATCCCGCTGTTAATTGAGACGGTGACATGCCGCGCATGTTGTTAATTTGCTCAGGGGATATTCCAACGTTAGATAATTTTTCACTGAGTGCTGCGGTGGATAATACTTCTTCATTTAATGCTAAATCCTGCATGCCTTTGGCAAATAAGGCTTGCTGCGCACTTAGCTCTAAATCCACAGCAGGTATTTCCAAATTGGGAACAGTAGGTGCGGTGGTAGACGCCAGTGCTAGTAGCTCTTCAGGATTAACTTGTGTCAGTTTGGCGCTACCGTATTTACCTATCTTTTGCGCAATCTGTTGCGCTTTATTTTCCAAGGCTTGCTTTAAAATATGACTATCAGCATCAAACACTTGCTCTGGAAAAGCAGGTAATATGGTTTTAATCAATTGTCCTGTTTTAGCTTGCATGATTATCGATGTCCATTTTTAGTTAATTTTTACCGTTGCGCCTTTAATGCTAACTGGGCCGCCCGCTTTGATATCGGCAGCACTACTGGCTTTAGCGCTCAGTTTGCCTTTGGCATCTAAACTTATATTGCCCGATGTACTAATGCTGATCCCGCCCCTTTCAATGGCAATAAAAGAGTTACCCACTTTCAATGTGATATTGCTGCTAGCCTCTAAGCAGATATTTTTTGCTTTTAAATAACTGTCTTTGTCCGAATTAATCGACAGATTCCCCGCATAGTCATAACTTCCATTGCTCCCAACACTCAAAGAAATAGACTGGCCAACTTCTTTGGCTTCCTTACCTTCAATCGAAAGATTGAAGTCTTTACCCACTTTCTGGGTACTATCGCCATCAATACTGTCAAATCTATTATTATGAACCTTGGAATGTTGATTTTTCTTAACCGTCAGATGGCGATCGCCACCAACGGTTTCAAAACAATCTTGAGTTATGGAGATGTCTTGATTCTTAGCTGCATGAATAAATAATTGTTCATCGCCTTTTTTATCCTCAAAGCGAATCTCACTAAACGTACCTGCATTGCCAGTAGTGCGAGAGCGAAAACCTGACATTGTGGAATGCTGCGGTAGAGGATAAGGAGGTAAGTTACTGCCATTGTAAATACAGGCCACAACTATGGGTTGATTGGGATCTCCTTGTAAAAAGTCTACAAGAACTTCTTGCCCAACTCTGGGAATATACACACTTCCCCAATTTTTACCGGCCATGGATTGTGCAACACGAATCCAGCAAGAACTGTTTTCATTGCCTTTAGTGTACTGATCCCAATGAAACTGAACTTTGATTCTGCCGTATTTATCGGTCCAGATTTCTTCTTTGTTTTTACCCACTACAGTAGCCGTTTGTGGGCCGCGCATAATTGGCGAAGGTATTGTTACTGGTGGCCTAAAGCTTAAACGGGCGGGCATGGCAGTTGCGGAAAATTCGAATAATGAGTGCTGATTAAGCTCATCTTGCTCAAACAACTCATCCGAACGAATAACACACTCGATGCTAGTCACTAAATGCTGCGCATTTTGGTCTTCTCGCATATGGTCTTTTAAAGTAAATTTGACCCCAGATTCAAGGGTTCGTATGTCGCCGGAAAACCAAGTTTGCGAAAACGATGTATTTTCCCTTTCCATTAGAACTTTACTGTAGTGTTCACCAGTTTTACGTTCGTTGTAACCTAGTTGATATTCCGAGCGTTCAAAATGGGACAGTTGCTTTACTTTAGGATCCTTAGTGCTGGCTTGTAGATTTTTATTCGGCAATTCAAAATCATAACTGGAAAGGCTAAAGCTACCGCTTTTTACTTGTTGCTTATTTTCCCACTGCTTTATGCCTTCTACGCCAAGGTGTTTGTTCTGCTCAACCAATTCAAAATATGGAATCTTGCCTATGTCTTGTAGTCGGGCGTTATCGTCATGCAGAATAAGGCTATGTTTACTTTTTGTGTGGGAAAACGTGTAGAAAATACCTTCTTGTTGCATGATGCGGCTAATAAAATCAAAGTCTGTTTCGCCAAATTGCACCACATAATCTTGTTTAGCATATTTCTGCGAAAGCTTGTCTTCGTAGTCTGAAAAGCCCAATTCGTCAAATACAGTTTTTATGATCTCGGGATAGGATTTTTGTTGAAAAATACGGCACTTTTTACTCAGATTTAATAAATAAATCCAAGGTCTTATGACAGCAACATAGGCTGCGTTTTGTTTGATGTTCTCTTTTTGCTCAAAGGATGTAACAACGCCATTGATGTGACGTGTATGCTTTTCTGTTTCTAAGTGAACAGTCAGTGTTTTGCCTAATATATCGGTGAAATTTAACGACTCGTCGTTGCTCACCATTTCAACTTCTAGGGTGAAAGGTTGACCTAAGGCTTCTTTAAATTTTGCTTGGCGGAGCACTAAAGTATCGTCTCGCAACGGCGTACTCATACTGACAAGTCTTTTTTGAACGGGCATTTTCTCACCAACAATAAGAATTGATTCTCTTTTTCTACCCTTACGACGCAAGCTCAACTTATGTTGCACCTGATGATGAGTTTTTTACTAACTGATGAAGTTCTCGATTTACTAGAGGTTGCAAGTTCAGATGAATTTGTGTTGTATAGGTTTGCTGGATAATGTGAAGAAGATCGCTGTTTTAGGGAATTAAAACAAATTAGGGCAATAGCCCATAAAAGAAAGGGAAATAGTAATTTGAAAAAGTATATCACCATAGGTCTATTGCTTATTTTAGCAACCTATAGCTTATGGCAAATCAGTAGATCGACAAGCTTCCAACTGTTTGGGGAAATTGTGGCAAGCGTCGATACAACTGAAAAGATTGTTGCGATAACCTTTGATGATGGGCCGTGGAATATAAAATACACCACAGATGTGATTCAAACCCTTGATAGCTTAAATGTTAAGGCGACATTTTTCTTGAACGGCAGAGGCATTGAACAGAATTTTGATGCGGCTAAAAATTTGGTGTTAGCGGGACATCAAATTGGTAATCATGGATACTCGCACCAACGCCTTGTGTTCAAAGGTTTTGATACGGTAAAAAATGAAATTGAAAGTACAAATGCATTAATACGCGAAATTGGCTATGAGAATGACATCTACTTTCGACCACCATACGGTAGCAAATTGTTTGTTTTGCCTTACTATCTAAAACAACATGACATCACAACAGTTACTTGGGATCTGGCGCCAGAAACATTCGATGGGGCTGGTCAAACGAGTTCCTATATATCTAACACTGTGATTGAGAACGCAGTACCAGGTTCAATTATTCTTTTGCATGTCCTTGGTAGTGGAAACTCTCAGGCTCGAGAAGCACTTAAACCTATAGTTGAGGGGCTTAGAGCAAAAGGTTTTCGATTTGTGACGCTAAGTGAATTACTGGGCAAAAAGACATCTTCGACAGTTAGTTGACGCTATTTTCAAAATCCTCAATTTGTTTCTTAAATAAAAAAACTACTATCAATGTGTAAACCTTTTGTACTTTGATTGCGACTTTATAGGCTTTTCTACATTAGGAGATAAATTATGCGTGTATTGCTTATAGTAGTGATTTTTGCTCTCGGCGTTGCGTTTGAAGCATCAGGGGAAACCAACAAAGGTGTACTTATTATCGCATCCAATATGCTGGATATGGGCGATCCTGAAAAGCATGAAGCGAGAAACGATTTGTTTGAATTTGCGCCGCCGTACCATGTCTTTGTCAGCCATGGTTATGAAGTAGACTTTGTTTCTCCCCTAGGTGGCAAAGTGGAATTTATGCGTGAACCTTTGGGCATTTCTAGTTACACAATTAAGTATGAAGGTTTTCTCGACAAAACCGCAAATACCTTAACACCTGAAGAAGTAGACCCTTCAAAATATTCAGGGGTGTTCACTGGCGGCGGTTATGGGGTGATGTTTGACGTGGCAAAAGATGCAAAGATTCAAGCTATCATTGGGCAGATTTACCAAAATCAGGGGATAGTTGGAGCTGGTGGACACGGCACTGCAAGCATTATCAATGTAAAACTTCCCAACGGAGAATACTTGGTAAAAGACAAAAGAATAGCAGGCTTTCCCAATTCAACTGAAACCAGCAAACCTTGGGCTAAACAGGGTACCTTGCTTCCATTTTTAATTGAAAGCCAATTGAAAAAAAATGGGGCGATTGCAGAAAATAAAGAAACCTTAAGCGACAAACACCAAGTGGTGATTGATAATAGAATAGTGTCTACCATGTTTTTACCTTCGGCAGCTTTGGTTGCAAAAGAAATGATATTACTGATGGAGCAGAATAAGTAGACTAGGGTTCAACCCCATGATCTGATAAAAATGCTGTTATTTTCGATTGGCTAACTAGGTCTTAATATTTAAACACTAATTTATAAATTGGATATTAAATGAAAGTTCGCGCCGCAACTTTAGAAGACGCAGAAAATCTAGCCAGTTTGGTCAGGTCACTTGCTCACTTTTATATAGACCAAGATACCGATAATTTGCCTTTATGGTTGGCCGAAACCTTGACTACTTCAGCATTTGAAAGGCGATTAACAGATGATAACTATGTCAATTTGGTATGTGTTATCGATAATAAAATTGTGGGTTATATTGCACTAAAAGAAAAAAGTCATCTTTATCATTTGTTTGTGGATAAGAATTTTCACGGAAGGGGCATAGCACGTATGTTATGGACGTCTTTATCCCCATTTTTAAGTAAATCAACGCCAACAACTGTGCGTTCTTCAGTGTATGCTGTGCCTGTGTATCAGAAATTAGGATTTATAATTTGTGGCGAAAAAGCGACTAAGAACGGGGTTTCATTTCAACCTATGGAGATAAAAACATCACCATGAATGGCCCCTTTGATCGTCTCTCTAACGCGTTGCAAAACAAGCGTTCCCAGTCTTCTAAATATGAAATCAATAAGATGGTTAAAGTTTATGAGGCTATTTCTTTACTGCTGGTTATTCCAAGCCTAATAATTTTTGTTCCAGGGTTTATTTTTTCGCTGTTTAACTATTATCTTTCCAGATTGATAACAAAAGGGCTAACTAGCGCTTCATTTGTTTTGATAGGTATAGTCAATACTGGGTATATAGTAGTAACTTTTTATTACTACAAACCAGAATTTTATATCGCCGAAACCTCACCATGGTTTGTTATTTGTTTGCCCATTATATTTTTGTTGTCGGGCTACTCGGCGTTGTTTTATCAACTAAAAGAAATAAAAAACGCATCTTAATAGACAGCAAATAGCCTTTTGCAGTATTTTCCTGAAAGTTGGCAGATTTATCCGTATTCAACTTTAATAAACCTCAATATAGTGCTCTAACTGTTATTTTTTGACATTCGGAGCCCCAAATAATGTTAGAACTTCGCCCAAATTGTGAATGCTGCAATGTTGATTTACCACCAGAGTCAACTTCTGCGCTCATTTGTAGCTTTGAATGCACTTTCTGCTTAGACTGCGCAACTCAAAGATTCAACAATATTTGCCCGAATTGTGGCGGCAATTTGGTACAACGACCCATACGCCCCGCCGAAAAACTGTTGCATCACCCAGCCTCAAAGGTTCGAGTTGTTAAAGGGCATTAGCTTTTAACTCCATTTGAAATATTCAAATTAAGCTGAAAATGCTGTTAGCTCTAAGCGTATGATGAATTTTGGGTGTTAAATGCAGCTAGACTGTGTTATCAAGCTAATAAATAGCTTAAAAAATCTGCAAAAAGTCTAAAGCAAGATGATTAACTTTTATCGTAAACTTCGAAAAAAACTAATTGAAGAAGGTAAAGTTGCCAACTATCTAAAATATGCCTTGGGTGAAATCATACTCGTTGTGATTGGAATATTAATCGCCTTGCAAATTAATACTTGGAACAACAATCTTCAGGATAAGCAAAAGTCTATTGTGTTCCATACCAGATTGATAGAAGACGTCGATAGAGTGATTGAACGAGCTAAAACCTTAAACGAAAGAGCTAACACAACACTTACCGCGATTACCAATTCAGTTGCTGTACTTGAGAAAGGCGAGATAGCGACTCAACAAAATCAAGCAGACCTTGATAGTGCACTGTTAAGGTTTTCAAGATTTAACTATCAACAACCAGAACTACCCACTTGGGAAGAAATGAAAAGCAATGGCGAATTAGACTTAATTTATTCTATCAGCTTAAGAAATAATCTTGCCGAGTTTAATAGTTATCTTTTTGTCGTTGCCTCTATTTATAAAACCTTGGGAGAAGGCGTTTATGAAGAACTTTCTCTTTTTGATAAATATGTAAGATCTTACGTAGATCCTGTTATTTTAAAAGTAACCAATAAGTTCGATTTTGACGCAATGGCGGCGCATCCTGTGTTTATAAACCGTTTTTCAAGAATCTCTCTACCATGGCGTGGCAGTGCCTATTTTTCTTCTCAAGTAGAAAGAAATGCAATTCCAGTAAAACAAGAACTTCAAAAAGAGTTAGATAAACTTACGCAATAAAATATTTACTTTCCACCGCAACTTCCAAAGATCTCATGCCGTAATGGTCACTAAGAGATCATGTGTTGATGTGCTATACACATTAACCGCTAAGGAAGTATTCGGATGGATTACACAGAAAAACTGCTTGAACCTATTTCAGAGGATTCACCTTGTGGTGAAAACCTTGAAGATGATGCAGCATTTCAAAACTTTTTCTTTATGGCCCAAGGGACGCCGGAAAGGTTTGATGGCAGTAATACACTGGCCGCTGAGCCACCGGATTGGCGCCAAGTAGAAAAAGAAGCTGCGGTATTTTTACAGCAAACCAAAGATCTCAAATTAATCAGTGTTTATAGCCAAAGCCTACTGAATACTAAAGGTCTGATTGCATTTTCTCAGTGTGTGAAAGCAATTGCAGATTTAGTTTCAGACTATTGGCAAGATATTTATCCCCTACTGGATGAAGACGACGGAGACCCTCTAGAAAGAGTCGCAGGTCTATCCTTTTTATCAACGCCATTTATTACTACCCCCTTAAAGTCAATGTCTTTGGCCAGTGCCAAAGGAGCCGGCAATATCACCTTGGCAGACATTGAAGCAGCAGAAAACGACAGTGAAGACGCAAAATTCAGCCTAAGCCAAATAAAAGGGGTTTTTGGGGAATTAAATTCTGACGAGGTGCAACTTTTCTATGATGCCTTGGCGTATAGCTTAGAAAGTTTGCAGCAGATTAATCAATGCTTCATTGACAACTCTGGTTATGAATACGCGTTAGATTTCTCTGCTTTGGAATCTGTATTACATCGACTTAAAGCATCTTTAGAGAAGTATGCGCAAATGGATTCCGAAGCTTTAGATGATATTTCGAGCGACGACGATCAATACGTTGAAACGGAAGATGCAGAAAAACAGAGCCAGCGAGATAGTGAATCGCAAAACGTTGGAATGAAAGGAAAAACAGAAGGTGGTCAAGTGCCAAACCAAATTCATTCAAGAGCAGATGTTGAGTGGTGTTTAGGTTTAATCAACGCGTATTACGCGAACTACGAGCCTTCGAGCCCTATTCCTGTGTTGGTAAACCGGGCATTGAAGTTAGTACACAAAGATTTCATGGCCATAGTGCAAGACATTTATCCGGATGCTTTGGCAACAGTGCAAAGTCTAGCTGGCATGAGTGACGAAGAAACAGAAAAAGATGATGACTGGTAGCAAAGCAACCAGACTCAAACAGATTAAGCAGTGTGAAAACGCTGCAATTAGTAAGTAAATAAAGAGGCTGTTCAGAAGGAGAAGCAAAGTGTCAAGCGGTCAAAAATTTGTAGCAAAAAACAGAGCACCTAGAGTGCAAATTGAATACGACGTGGAATTGTACGGCGCCCAGAAAAAAGTCCAATTACCTTTTGTTATGGGAGTAATGGCTGATTTAAGTGGAAAGCCTACTGAGCCGCTTGCGCCGCTTTCAGAACGTAAGATTACAGAGATTGATGTTGATAACTTTGATGATCGTTTGAAGGCTGCTAAACCGCGAGTGCAATTTACCGTTCCAAACACCTTAACAGGTGAAGGAAATTTATCGGTGGAAATGGACTTTGAAAGTATGGATGACTTTTCTCCCGAGGCAATTGCTAAGAAAACAGACGGCTTACGCCAATTATTGGAAGCTCGCACGCAATTAGCCAACTTGGTGACCTATATGGATGGAAAGGAAGGCGCCGAGCAGCTAATTGCAAAAGTACTTGCAGATCCAGCATTGCTTGAAACCCTAAGCGCGGCGCCTAAAGCTGCCGCATCTGACAATGCTGAAGAGGAGCAATAACCATGGCTGAGAGTCAAGTTGACATTAATGTAGAAACTGGATTGTCAGAGCTAGACGGTGATTCTTTTGCGTCTTTGTTGCAAAAAGAATTCAAACCTAAGTCTGATCATGCCAAATCGGAAGTAGAAAAAGCAGTAACTACATTAGCGGGTTTTGCGTTGCAAGACGCTAATAAGATTTCTGAAGACACAGTGAATTCCATTGAATCTATTATTGCTGAAATTGATAAAAAGCTTAGTGAGCAAATCAATGAAATTCTGCATCATCAAGACTATCAAAAATTAGAAGGTACTTGGCGTGGACTTCATTACTTAGTGAATAACACGGAAACGGACGAATATTTGAAGGTCAAAGTCTTCAATATCTCGAAGAAAGAACTCGGTAAGAACCTTAAAAAGTTTGCCGGAACAGCATGGGATCAAAGTCCAGTGTTCAAAAAGTTCTATGAAGAGGAATATGGTCAGTTTGGCGGCGAACCCTTTGGCGCAATTGTTGGCGACTATTATTTTGACAATAGCCCAGCAGACGTAAACTTACTTACTGAAATGTCCAAGGTTTGTGCGGCATCTCATTCACCATTTTTAAGTGCAGCATCGCCTGGCTTATTACAAATGGATAGTTGGAATGAATTAACCAATCCCCGAGATTTAACCAAGGTATTTTCTACCCCTGACTATGCATCTTTCCGCTCACTAAGAGAAACAGAAGATGCAAAATACATTTCACTGACCATGCCAAGAGTTTTGTCACGCTTACCATACGGCGCAGACACAGATCCAGTAGAAGCCTTTGATTTTGAGGAAGACGTAAGTGGTCCTGATGAATCCAAATATGCTTGGACCAATGCTGCATATTCCTTAGCGGTAAATATTAACCGTTCATTTAAAGAATACGGTTGGTGTTCACGTATTCGCGGGATTGAATCGGGTGGTGCAGTGGAAGGTTTACCTGTGCATACCTTCCCCAGTGACGATGGTGGAGTTGATATGAAGTGCCCTACCGAAGTTGCTATCAGTGACCGTCGCGAAGCTGAACTTTCAGCCTGTGGTTTGATGCCACTGATTCACCGCAAAAACAGCGACATGGCAGCTTTCATAGGCGCGCAAACCTTACAAAAGCCAGCCATATATGACAATCCGGACGCTACAGCAAATGCTGCCTTAGCGGCCCGTTTGCCTTATCTGTTCGCGACTACCCGTTTTGCTCACTACCTCAAGTGTATTGTGCGTGACAAGGTGGGTTCGTTTAAAGAAAAACAAGATATGCAGCAATGGTTACAAGGTTGGATTGATGACTATGTGGATGGTGCACCCACCACATCAAGTGATGAAACTAAATCTCGTAAACCATTGGCTGGGGCTGATGTTGCGGTAGATGAAGTAGAAGGACAGCCGGGCTATTACAGCGCTAAGTTCTTCCTAAAACCACATTACCAACTGGAAGGATTAACTGCCTCCTTGCGCTTGGTTTCTAAGTTACCAGCCGGAAATGGCTAGGATTTCGCAGTTTAGTTTAAATTTTGCCATTAACCTCAAAAGGAGAAGATCATGGCTGTAGATATGTTTTTAGAGTTAGACAAAATCAAGGGCGAAGCCCGAGATAAAGATCATAAAGAAGATATTGATATTATCACCTGGAGCTGGGGCTTATCTCAGTCGGGAAGTACCCATGTCAGCACTGGAAGTGGAATCGGAAAAGCCAACTTTCAAGACATTAGCATTACCAAATATACAGATAAATCATCTGTAACCCTAATGGAATATGTTGCCACAGGTAAACACATTGATAAGGGTAAGTTGGTAGTTCGAAAAGCTGGCGGCAAGCCACTGGAATACATTGTAATGGAATTTAAGCATATTTTAGTAAGTTCTATTTCTGTAGGTGGTTCTGGAGGTGAAGATTTACTTACTGAAACCATCACCTTGAATTTTGCCGAAGTAAAACTCACTTACGTGCCGCAAAAACCAGATGGTTCTGGTGGCGCAAAAATTGATTTTGGTTTCAATATTCCTGAAAACAAGAAAATCTAAGCAATAATCATGGCGTCTAAAAGGCGCCATGATATCCACTTTTAGAAGTTCAACACCATGCCTGAATTATCACAAAAAGAGCGTTTGCAACTGTCATTATTAGACAGATTGACCGACGATGAGCCGGACAAAAAAAGTGAATCGCGTAGCAAGCGAGTGATAACTGTGTCCCGTTTAAAAGAGTTAGTTCAACGTGATTTGGCGTGGTTGTTAAATGCGGTAGCATCGCAAACTACAAACAATTTTGATGATTACCCTTACATTAAAAACTCTACCCTAAATTACGGTATTCCAGATTTGTCAGGTTCTAATGTTAAGTCATTAAATACCCGTTCTTTAGAACGAGAAGTTGTGTCAGCAATAAAACGATTTGAATCGCGCATCATTCCTAAGACGTTACAAGTAGACGTAAAGGTGGCATCTGAACAAATGAGTGGCAATACATTATCTGTCACCATTCATGCAGACCTTTGGGCCCAGCCACTGCCATTGCAGTTGTATTTGCAAACGGATATCGATATTGAAAACGGCATCGTGACTGTTAATCAATGGCATTAGATTATGGATTCTAAATTTTTACAGCTTTACAATCAGGAGCTCAAATTTATTCGTGAGTCTGGGGCAGAGTTTGCCAAAGAGTATCCTAAAATAGCGGGTAGATTAGGACTGGAGGGCTTCGATTGTGCAGATCCATACGTGGAGCGCTTATTAGAAGGCTTTGCCTTCATGTCGGCACGAGTACATCGAAAACTAGACGCTGCTTATCCAGAATTTACCCAGCATCTTTTAAACTTGCTGTTTCCCACATTTTTGCAGCCTATTCCTTCATGTTTGATTGTACAGTTTCATCCAGATTTTGATGAAGGTAGTCTAGTATCTGGGGTTAATGTAGACAGAGACACGTCGCTCATCAGCCAATTAGGCAAAGACGAACAAACTCCATGCGAATATAAAACTGTTCAAGATACTCAGATTTGGCCAATCAGCCTAACCCACGCTGAATATCTAAATGGGCAAGAATTAATTGGTCTTACCAATGAGATGAGCAGTCAGTATTCATCAAAAGCTGGGATAAAACTGGTGCTGGAAACGCCGCCAGGGATGACTTTTTCTGCATTGTCCATGGACAAGCTAAGGCTGCATTTTCGTGGAACAGAATCTTTTCCTACTTACGTGTTTGAAACTCTGTTCAAACATTTTTCGGGTATGCTCTATAAAACCGGGGATTCATTGTGGAGACATGCGCAATCACCGGTAAAACTCTCGCCTGTGGGCTTTAATCAACAAGATGCCTTACTCCCCTATAATAATCGTCAATTTGATGGATTTAGGTTACTCCGCGAGTTTTTTGTTTTTCAACAGCGTTTTCTTTTTCTTGATATTGACCAGCTTAATCCGAGCATAAGCCTGTGCAATCACCACAAGCTTGAATTGGTTTTTTTGTTAGATGAAACCAATAGCAAATTGGAGAAGGTGCTAAGTAAAGAGCATTTCGCACTGCATTGCGCGCCCTGTATAAATTTATTTCCTAAAAGAGCAGAACGTATTCAACTGGACAAAAAGTTAACTGAGTTTCATGTTGTTCCAGATAAATTACGTCCCCTTGATTTTGAGGTCTGTTCGATTAAGGGGGTCAAAGGTATTGGCAACAGTATTGATGCGCAGCATCAAATTTTACCGCTATATAGCCAAGAACATGCTCAAAGCCAAAGCTTCTCCCAAGGCGGTTTGTTTGCTCAACCCACTGAAAATCCATTTAGTTTTGCTTCTAGCGTTACAAAACACTCAGGCTTTTTTACGAGTAAGCGAACCAGCCGCACATTAAGTGTAAACGAACGTAAATTTGGCCACAGATCAAGTTACATTGGCAGTGAAGTTTTTATTTCTTTAGTGGACCCTAAAGCCGCGCCTTATTCCGAGGAGTTGCAGCAATTGGCGGTAGATACCATGTGTAGCAACCGTGATTTACCGCTAATGATGCCCTTAGGAAAAGGCAAAACTGATTTTAGTATCGAAGTGGGTTTGCCATGTGCCGCTGTGCGTTGTGTTGGCGAGCCAACTCGTCCTTCTCCGCCTTTGAATAATGGTGATATTGCCTGGGATTTGATTAATTTATTATCGATAAACTTTCTTGGTTTTACCCGGGATGAAAATGAGCAAGCCTTAGTTGCGCTTAAAAAGCTGCTTAGTTTAATGAGTGACAGGAATAAGCAAGCACAATCAAAACAGATAGACGGCATAGTGGACATGCGGATAGATGCAACCACAGGGCGCTTGCCAGTAGAAGGCCCTATATGCTTTGTTCGAGGTGTAAAGATCACTATTACCTTGGACGAAACCGCATATGAAGGGAGCAGCCCATTCTTACTTGGCGTAGTTTTAGATGCTTTTTTTGCGCAATTTGTTGGAATAAATTCCTTTTCTCAATTAGTGCTAATGACCAATGACGGTCAAGAGATCCATCAATGGCCTATCCGAACCGGCACGCACAGCGCTATTTAAGCGATTTATCAAAGGACAGCAAAGCTCTTTATGAAGAGGGCTTTGAGTCTTTATTGCGTTATGTGGATGCAAATTCTCCCCTGTATGAGCGACTTGGTTATTCAGTATCTCTAAAACAAGACCCCATTAGGTTCGGACAAAAACCTATCATGCATTTTCATGCGTCCGCATTTTCGGATTTGCGCTTGTTAAAAGAAATTGGTCTGTACAAACTTAATAATGTGTATTGGGGAATGTTTGGGGTTAACGGTCCTCTGCCTTTACATTTAACCGAATATGCCATTGAAAGAAAATATCGCCATCAAGATCAAACCCTAGCCGCTTTTTGTGATATTTTTCATCATAGATTTATTTCGCTTTTTTATCGTGCATGGGCTGAATCTCAACCCGCCGTGAGTCACGACAGACCAGATAAAGATACATTTGCTAAACGCATCTCTAGCTTAAGCGGCGCTGACGTGCAGCAACAATGTTATCTGGCTGGCTTATTGAGCCACAAAAACAAAAGTGCCGATGTTTTAGCTCAATTATTGTCTCAGCATCTGCATCAACGAGTATCCATTAGTCAATTTGAAGGTAAATGGTACTCTTTGCCAGAAGCCCATAAAAACAAACTTGGTTGTGCTAATTCGCAATTAGGCATGGATTGTCTGATTGGTGACAGTACTTTTGAAAGAGGGTTTTCCTATTCTGTCTTAATTGGTCCATTAAAGTACCAAGACTATCTCTGTTTTATTCAAAATCCCGATATTTTCAAACAAATCCAGAAATTGGCCGTTCGCCATACAGGGAGTGAATTTAACTTAAGCATTAAATTGTTATTACATGCAAACGTCTTTCAAACTGCGCGCTTGGGAGCGTCTGGTAGTGACCCTCAAAGCAATAACAAGCAAACAACACCTAGCCGTTTAGGAACAAACGCTTGGTTGGCGGGCCCTTTGGAGGGCAATTTACAGCCTCATCAGCAAGTAAATCCGCCTGTTGTGGCATACGAATATGCCTGTGATTGACTAAATAACCAAGATTTTAAAGAGGAAGAATGAAATGGCTGAAATCAGCAGAGTGAATTTATTTGGTAAGCTCAATACCTTGAGTTACAAAGCCATTGAAAGTGCAACCGTGTTTTGCAAATTACGCGGTAATCCCTATGTGGAACTTGCACACTGGTTTCAACAAATTCTGCAATTACAGGATTCTGATTTACACAAAATTATCCGCTATTTTGGGCTGGATAGCTCCCTGATAGCAAGGGATATGAGTACGGCGCTTGAGTCGCTTCCTAAGGGCGCTACTTCGATCTCTGATTTATCTAGCCACATCGAAGATGCCGTGGAGCGTGCATGGGTATATGGCTCACTGGCCTACGGGGATAACAAAGTACGCATGGCTTATGTGATATTAGGCATGTTACATACTAAGCCGCTGAAAAATGTATTACTTAAAATGTCACCGGAATTCGGCAAAATTAAATTGGAAACCCTGAGTGACAAGCTTCACGAGATTATCGAAGGTTCTAGCGAGGATGGTCTTAGTGCTAGTAATGGAAGCTCAACTTCAACAGAGCCTGGGGAAGCTAGCCAAGCCATGTCACCAGCCACCATGGGCAAACAACAAGCGTTATCACAATTTACCACAGACCTGACGGAACAGGCGGCTCAAGGCAAGCTTGATCCCATTATTGGACGGGATGATGAAATTCGACAATTGATCGATATTCTAATGCGACGAAGACAAAATAATCCCATTTTAACCGGTGAAGCTGGGGTTGGAAAAACTGCTGTCGTAGAAGGATTTGCACACCGTATAAATAAGGGAGATGTGCCGCCTTCTTTGCAAAACGTGCGTTTATTAAGTTTGGATATAGGCTTGTTGCAAGCTGGCGCTAGTATGAAAGGAGAATTTGAAAACCGACTCAAACAAGTGATCGAAGAAGTGAAAGCTTCGCCTAAACCTATCATCATGTTCGTCGATGAAACCCATACGCTTGTTGGGGCTGGTGGTAGTGCTGGTACTGGCGATGCTGCAAATTTGCTTAAACCGGCATTGGCAAGAGGGGAGCTCCGCACTATAGGCGCCACTACTTGGGCGGAATATAAAAAACACATCGAAAAAGATCCTGCGCTAACTCGACGTTTCCAAGTCGTAAAAGTAGAAGAGCCAAGTCCCGAAAAAGCCATTCTTATGCTGCGCAATATCGGTGATATTCTGCAAAAACATCATAAAGTGACTGTACTCGATAATGCAATAGAAGCCGCTGTAAAGCTATCCCACCGCTATATTCCAGCCCGACAACTACCAGACAAGGCCGTGAGTTTATTAGATACAGCGGCTGCTCGCGTGGCCGTTAGCCAATATGCTACACCAGCAAAACTGGAAAATTGTGTGCAGCAGCTGGCAAATTTACAAAAAGAGTTGGCTATTTTGCAGGATGAAACTATCACCGGTGGAAATCACCTAAAACGCATTACCACTATAGAACAAGAACTTGCAGAGGCCACTTCTCTTAAACTACAACTAGAAGAAACTTGGGAACAGGAGAAAACGCTAGTAGATGAAATTATCGCGCTGAACGGCAAAATTAAATCATCGGTCAATAGTGAAAAAGATCAAGACCCTCAATCAGAAACCCATGCCTCTTCGTTATCTGACATGCAACAATCGTTAAGCCAAAAACGAGAGCAATTAAGCGCTATTCAAGGGGAGTCTCCATTGATTTTACCTGAGTGTGATGAACAAGCGGTGGCGGCTGTGGTTTCAGATTGGACAGGTATACCTCTTGGCAAGATGGTAAATGACGAAATAGCCGCGGTGTTAAACTTGGCAGATACGATGAAACAGCGTGTGATCGGTCAAGACCATGCTATGGAAGCCATAGCAAAACGTATTCAAACATCTCGGGCTGGTTTAGATAATCCAAACAAACCTGTAGGGGTATTTATGCTTTGTGGTCCTTCCGGTACTGGAAAAACCGAAACTGCTTTGACGCTGGCGGAAAGTCTGTATGGTGGCGAACAAAATGTGATCACCATCAATATGAGCGAATTTCAAGAGGCTCATACAGTATCGACATTAAAAGGTGCACCTCCAGGTTATGTTGGTTATGGGGAAGGCGGTGTGTTAACCGAAGCAGTAAGACGCAACCCTCATTCAATCGTATTATTGGATGAAGTTGAAAAAGCCCATCCCGATGTACATGAGATATTCTTTCAAGTGTTTGATAAAGGCATTATGGAAGATGGGGAAGGACGTCAAATCGATTTTAAAAATACCCTAATTCTACTTACGTCAAACGTTGGTAGTGAAGAAGTTATGACTCTTTGCGCTGATCCTAATGCGATACCGCATATAGAGGTGATCACTGAAGCATTACGTCAACCCCAACTGAATGTGTTTCCAGCAGCGCTTTTGGGTCGCATAGTGTCTATTCCATATTTTCCGCTTTCGCCGCAGATGTTAAGCAACATTACCAAATTACACTTGGAACGCATTAAAAAGCGTATCGAAACACAAAGAGATATTCAGTTTAACTACAGTGAAGATGTGGTTCAGCAGGTGGTGGCGAGATGCAAACAGCTCGAAAGTGGCGGTCGTATGATTGATAGCATATTAACGCATACTCTACTGCCAGAATTGAGTACCCAAATATTAAATCGAATGCTGAAGCAAGAAACGCTTAATGCTATTCAAGTTGATATCGCTGACAATGAGTTTGCTTACCAATTTTCCTAATAAATAGGCATGGGCGCTTAGTACAGAAGCGCCATTTTAGTGCTATCTACTATTTAATAATTTCGGCCTTTTGCACTTCCATGCTCGAAAGATCAAAGGTGTAAATATCGCCGGCTTCATTTTCTATCACAAAAGAATGTTTGTCTCGATTGTAATCTAAGCTGATGGGGTAAACTTCTTGTACATCTGTTTCTATGCTCGTGTCGAACTTAGTAACATAAACTGGTATCCGCCATATTTCATCATAGTTAGCATCTACAGCGAACAAATACGTAATTGAAAAAGATACTTCCGAATTTCTAATATTGTCTAAATAGTAGCGAATTTCATCTATAGTAACCGGCTCTATATAGGGTGGTGGTAACCGGTTGGGTTTGGGAGTATTCATATTGCTATTCTCTTTGCTGGTAGCTGTGTAATTGGTTTCAATTCTTAGTCTAAAAAGGCTGGGGTTTGCAAAGCTACACTGTGCTACACAGAACATTAAATAGTAGCTTACAACAAACTTGATAATCCACAAAGTTGCTGTTCTCATTAATAGTTGGGCCCGATTAAGGGCCTGGTTTACTACTAATTTTCGGAATTTTCGCCACTTTGGGAATTTTCGGTGGCACTGGAGGCGCTACTGGTGGACGTAAGCTACGACCGAAGTTGAAATAAGCCTTTTGATATTGAGTCATCATATTACATGCATCCAGACAAAAAATGCTCCAAGTATCAGCGTTATTCATGGCTTCATGAGGCATTAAATGGTGGTCTGGAGATAATCCTTCAAACCGATATCTATGGTCTTTAGTGCCTAAAATCAAATGGCTAATTTCATGAATAATGGTATTGGTCCAGTGCAAACTGTCGCCAAGAATAGTATGTGAAGCGTTAAAAAAGGCATCTTCCACGTAAATGATAGGTATTTTTTCTGCCATTGATCCGAACACAAAGGCGATAGAATTATAAAAATATTGATCGTCTTTTCTATTTCCGGTGCGTAGATAAGGCATGTCGGTAAAAATCAATTTATTGGAATTGATAACGTTCTCTATTTTTTTCAAGCCAGCCAAAATTTTATTCATATCACTTTTAACACTGGCTGCACTTACACTCTCTCCTGAAAACCATCGTCTAACTATTCTGTGAATACGGGAATTCGCGTTATTTCTATCCATACACAATAACATTATTGTTTTTGCAACTAGTCGCCTGGCTTCATTGGTAGATGCTCCTATTAGTTTGCGTTGATGTTCACTAAAGTGTTCATTTACATCTTCCAATTTTGCCCGCTGCATAAGCGACAAAGAACTGGTTTTCTCAAGCTCTTTTGAGATAAAACGCTGGTAGCTTTTGGGTGTTGATACGACCCAAATATCCGTACTACCTTGTACGTGAACCATATACACATGCCTGAGTAACTTGATTGCGGCAGCGCGTTTAATTTGCTCATCACTTAAATAATTAACTCGCATGCCATGTCTATCACTGGTAGTCACAGACTCGTCGGAAAAGCCCACAGCATCAAGAATGGCCTGAGCTTCTTTACCTTTTAAAATGTGTCTAAGACTGCCCAGCATTACACCATATTTTCGATCAAATCCACTGTCACCCATGATACTTTTGAGAAAATTCATGGTATGAGTCAAAGGAGCGTCATATTGAGTGAAAGGGTGGCTCAATACACGCTGATTTTTTTTGTATTCTTTCGAAAATGAATAATGATCAAAAAGGTGTGACATAAATAGGTTTCCGCCGAACAATGACTTTTACTAGGCTAAACTGAGTTTGCGTTATAAGAAGCTTACGGCAGGCAATAGGGATAAGTTGCACCTGATAATGGCGCAAGTGTAAATATTTTCAGAGAGAATTAAGATGTTTAGTTTCGAGCAATAAAGTCTTTAACTGTATTCACAAATACATCGGAAGCTACTTCTCTTCCTAACAATAAATGCCCATCACTTTCTAACCCTACAAATTCAGCATTTGGAATCTGTGCAGCTATATCTTGGCCTATTTCAAGTGGAATACGCTGATCTCCCAAGGAATGAATAACCAAAGTGGGCACCTTAATGTGGGCAAGTTTATCTCTTACATCAATATCGCCAAAAGTGGACAAATACCTAGCTGCGTTTTCTGGGCTTGTGGTTTGTCGTTGGAATTCATTGAACCAATCGAGCTCTTCTTTATTCGCACTGGGCATAAAAGTACTAGAAAATATTTGTCGATAAGCCGGATTGTCTTGTCCCCAGCCGCTTTCGGTAAGCGTAATAACGGCTTCTCGACGTTTTATTTCATCTGGCGTAGCGTTAATTCGCCAACCTGAGGCATAAGCGCCAAATAAAATTAAGTGGCTGACTTTGTCTGGATGTTTGATGGCATAATCAATGGAAACTGAAGCGCCTTGAGAAATCCCTAAAAGTGCAAATTTTTCTAGGTTTGTCTGTTGAACAACTGCTTCTAAATCATCCACAAAAGCATTAAACGACAGGTCTTTGACTTGCCAATCTGAAAGACCGTTTCCTCGTTCATCATAGCGAATTACTCTATGATCTTGAGCCAATTGTCTAAACAAAGGACTCCAAATAGGCGCATTCCAGTCATACTCTAAGTGAGTTAACCAATTGGCCGCTTTAACGATGGGATAACCTTCGCCGACGCTAGCGTATGCAATTCGTGTATTGTCTTTGGTTTTACAAAATCGTACTTGCTGGCGGTTAAGCAAATCTCGACTTTTTTCTTCTTCTTTACTGGGATGCTGTGGGTCACTGGTAAATATTGAATTAGGTAGAGAATCTTGCCATTTGATACCTGCATCTTGAAATCGTTGTTTAAACAATTTCTCGGTTTTTTGTTTATCCGCAATAAAACCCATAGTATCAAGTTGTCTAATTAAGCCATGACAAAGCCCCATGTTGTATGGCTCTTTGGCTAGCCCAATTTTCATGTACTTGAGTTTGTCATCAGGACTTGTATGAGGGTGTTCCCACAATTTTTCCAACACTTGTAAATAAAGCCTATCGATTTCAAGACGTTCTGCGGTTAACCAACGCTGAAAGCTGTGTTGATCTGGGATATCAATGCCTGCAAGGAAAGGTTCTTCAAGTTTATTCAGGTGTTGCTTTAGTTCTTCTATGGTTAAAAGATCTGCGTCGAGTCTATTTTTTAAGTGATGAACGTCAATCACAATGTCATTAGTTAGCAACATGACACGTTCACGATCTGAAATTAACCGCTGAGCATTACGCTCGTTGACTAAGCGCCGGATTTTACTTAATGACCAGCGCAGCGCGCCTTTTGGATCATTGTGCTCATCCCATAGAAAATCACACAGGCTTTCTCGGCGTTGTGGTCTGCTAGTCATTGCCATATAGGACAATAACGCACGAGTACGCTTCGACTTTACCAGCGAAAGTGCTTTTCCATCCAATGTTAGGGATAATTCGCCTAACAGGTTAATTTCTAACGTCATGTCGAAAATTAAAAGTTGAGTTCCGTTAGCAGTAAGAATAGCTTGGTATTTGAGCTTTACATACCCCTCACATGGGGGGAATTAATAGTCAGAATCAAATAATAAACCCAATTGCTCGGCTTTTTGCACAGCTTGAGTTCGGTTTTCAACTTCTAACTCTTTGATTACACTTGAGACATATTCTTTTACTGTGTAAGGCGACAGATTCATCTCTTTAGCAATTTCTTTGTTACTTTTCCCTTCAGACATTAATTGCAGCGTCTGTTGTAGGCGAGTTGAAAGTGGATGAGTGTTTTCATCGTAATTGGGGGATTCAATAACATTCTTGCCGTCGAGCACGTCAAACAGGGCTGTTTTGATTCTCACCTTTGGCGTACTTTTCGAAATGAACCCGTTTACACCAAGTGCCATCACTTGATTCACGGTTATGGTTGAATCCAAGGAAGAAAGGATAATTAATGTATGGCAAGGAAATGAATTTTTCACCGCTTTAATGCCATTTAATCCCTTGGTACCTGGCATTTTGAGATCCATCAGAATTAAATCTATGTCATTGTTATTCTGCAAAGTAATCCAGGCTTGGTCAAAATCCATTGCGCGAATAATGCGGGTTCCGGGAAACAATTCAATGAGTAGCCAATTAATCCCATCGCCAAAGAGTTCGTGGTCTTCTGCCACTAAAATCGTCGATAATGTTATTGGGGTGAGGGTAGACATAATAATTGTTGAACCGCTTATTTTATTTCAATGAAATTTAGCAAGGATCTTAACTGTGCCGGCTTTATTGGGTTTGCCAAGAGCAGAATATCTTTGAATGTACCTATTTGAATAGTACTTTTTAAATTTTCGTTAGTAATGCAAAAACAAGCCAACACCAAATTGGAATTGAGATTTTCAGGCTTTTGAATTTTCAGATCACGTATTTTGTTGCGTAAATCTTCTATGTCCTCGGCCTCGATTAAAATAAGTCTTTTTTCAGTATCGTCTACCGAAAAACAATCATTATGACCTAGACTGATAGGTTGATATGGATAAGACCATTGATCTAGGTAGCCTTGGAGTGCTTGTGCAAGTTTCACATCATCTATAGCACAAAATATATTTACTTGTTTTTTTGCTTCGTTTGGCTTTTTCGTTTGAGCGGGTCGATTTGAGGGAGAAGTTAATAAGGGGATATGTAAATTAAATACGCTTCCTTTGCCTTGTTCCGAACTAAAGCTAATCGCGTATCCCATCAAACTACATAAATACTGCACAGATGATAACCCTATGCCATGACCCAATTGTTGTATTAACGCCTGTTCAGGAGAGTTGGTATGCAGTCTTTTGCTGCTTTGTTTGAGTATGCTCCAAATACGTTTTTGTTGTTCATCGGTAATGCCGCAACCCGTGTCCCAAACTTGAATAAGGATGCCTGCTTTACGGGCTCGACAGGACACTAATACGCCACCGTTTTCGGTGAATTTCAGTGCATTATGAATAAGATTGTTGAGGATTCTTTGCAATAATGTCTTATCGGTTTCAATGGTTACATCTTGGGAATACAGTTTGAATTTTAAATTTTTATTATCGAAGTTGGCAGAATGGGTGGTCGCTAATTCGTCTATAAGTTTATTTAATTTAACCAGACTTTTTACCGGCTTTATCTTACCTGTTTGTAATTGCCCCAGATCGAGCAAGGCGCTAAAGGTATCTTGCATATTTTTTTGAATATTCTGAGCATTGTTAATCAACAATTCGTTATCTTTGTCCTTATTGTTATCTTTTAAATGCGCCAAAGTGAGTCCCATTGCGTCCAATGGCTGTTTTAAATCGTGACTTAATTGGGCCAGAAAAGACGTTTTTGCATCGCTCGCAGTTTCTGCCGCAATTTTTTCTCGTTTGATCTCTAACACCCTAAGCACCAACACCACGAAATGAATAAAAAAGTGCAACACTTGAAAATAGGGGCTCATTAAATTGCCATATTGCAAGGTGATTTGGTTTGGTTCTGGCACTGAATATTGAAGATGTATAGTAGTGGCAATAGAGTACAGCAGAGGTATCCACCCTAGCATAAAAATGAGATTCAGTGCGCCATGAGAATAAGCTTTTACAATACTGGTAGTAATTACCAAAATAATAACGAGTAGGCTTGAAATAGAAAAAATAGACCCATTGGTATTTGCATCAACAAACAAACTGCCTAGCATTGACATTACTACTAGCAATATAACTAATTGATAAACTCGCCCAGTCTTGCTGCTTTTTTCAGGGGAAAAAAATGAATAGACAAACAGCAAAATAGTTAACTGCATGCCGCCAACTACTAGCCACAGCCAATAGGGGATGCCTGCTTGACCCTCTATGACAAAAACAGCAAATGGAGAACGCAGTAGGGAAATAGTTAGTAAAAAGCTAGTGGACAAAGCAAACCAAAGGAAGGTTTGGTCAAACGTTAGCAAAAAACTGGTGAGTGCTAGCATGACGAAACCTAGCACTATGCCTATGGCAATAATAAAAACAAAATCCATGTCTCGGGTCCAAGACTGATACTTTTGCTCAGTCATTAACCCTATATAAAGTGGGTTCCGAGTTTTTACTTCTTTTAATACAATGATCAACTCTGCAGATTCACCTGAACTTATTTGAATTGGCGAGGATCTGCCCAACATGTTGACGCTATATGAAGGTGATTGTGACTCATTGGGAATAATTGCTGTGTGAGCTAGATGAGGCCCCGAGCGAGTATAAATTTGAATGTCATTCACCATGTAGTGGCTAACATGGACCCGCCAATCTTGATTATTAGTTTGATTATTCAGGGTTACTAGCATTCCATAACGAGTAGACTTTGAAAAATCCGGGCGTGTGGAAAGTTCGGTTTTAGGTTTTTTGGAAAGTACGCTATTTTTAACAGAGCTAGCATATTCAAACATAGCTGGCGCTTGAATTTCTTCGGGTATCGGGAAAAAGCCAGTGGTTTGGATGGCAGAGTTGAGGTGATATATGGTTTGCTCATTATCCAATATTAAGGATTGCTCATGTTCCCTAGCTACCGTCTCTTGGGCACTTAGGTCGAGCAAAACTGCAGTTAAAAAATACATTCCCAACAGCAAACTTAAAATAATGAGACTCTTTTTTAACAAGACAATTTCCAATTCAATTTGCTGAAGTTAGGTTGCATTAAAGTTACCGTTATGTGGTAATTCTGCAGCAATCATGCCGACATCAGTAGGTATAATTCTCGAAATGCTAGTTTTATTAGCTTTCAGCTATCAGACATCATTCTATACGGAAGTGGCAGAAAATAAACACAAACTTGCTAAGTTTATGGATTACATTTGCTAAATCTATTAGAGGTTCGTTTAATATGAAATTAATAGCAGCTTATCAAACATTTCTCTCACGCTTTGATATCTATCTTCAGGAGATTTGGCCAGTGCTTTTAGAATGATGGAATTAATATTTTCCGGTAAAGGTTCTTTTCTAGCTGTCATCTGGGGCACTTCTGAATGACAGTGCTTAAGGGCCAGTTGCTGAAAGTTTGTGCCAGAAAAAGGCGGCTTTCCATTAAAAATACTGTACATGATAACCCCAATGGCGTAGATATCTGTTCGTTCATCCAGAATTCCAGATGCACTAAACTGTTCAGGTGCCATAAATCTGGGGGTTCCCATAATAGGTCTTTCTGGTTCCGTCAAAATTTTTGTTTCATCCGCCTCGTCGTCTGAGGTTAAAAATGCCGATTCAACCTGCATAGCTAATCCGAAATCCATGACTTTAAGAATCCCTTGGCGATTGATAATCATATTGCCAGGTTTTAAATCTCGATGAATAACACCCAGTTGGTGAGCAGCTATCATGGCAGAACAAATTTGCTTCATAATTGCCACTCCAGTGGCAATATCCAAAGCGCCTTTTTTCTTGATCAACTGACCTAAATCATAGCCGTGGACGTATTCCATGGTAATAAACAACTCACTCTCATTTACACCAAAATCGAATGTGCGCACTACATTACGGTGGGTAATTTTTCTGGCAAGTCGAATTTCTTCTTTTACGTTCAAGCCTTGGATATCTTCAAAAAATGATTTTTGCATTACTTTTATAGCGACCTTGTCATTTAACTCAAGATCTTGGGCTAAAAATACAGTTCCCATAGTTCCCGAGCCAAGTTCTGAAATGACTTTATATCGGTTATCAATGATATGATCTGCCTGAGAGTTAGGTTGAGATAACGGATCTGATTCTAGATCCAAAACCGCATTATTTTTTAAATGTTGGCTATCATCATTTTCTAATTCGCTTGAAAGTTCTGCAAGATAGGCTTCAAATTCTGCCTTTTCTTTTAAATCCGTGCTCATTTGTAGCAAGGCTTTTTCTAGGCGTCCAATTTCATCTTTTGGGTGTTTTTTAGCACTTATTTCTGGATATAACCCTGCCTGAATTTGTTTGGTTATTTCCACCAATCGAATAATTGGGCGACTCATGGTTATCGCCATGAATAAAGCAATTAACGACGCTAAAATTAAACAAAATGCGCCTGTAAGCAAAAGTGCTTGCTGAATGTCTTTAAAGGGGCGCTGCAAGTCTTCAGCAGAGCGCATAGCGACCACAAACCCTAGTGGATTATTATCATTGCTATCAATACGGCGAAAAACTGTGTGCTGTATTTGAGAGTTAACAGTAAATTGATTTTTTATCAGCGCATCTGGGGACGTTAACACTGATTTCCAAAGTTCTGGATGGTCTGAAAAGTAAGACAGTTTAGACTCAGATAATCCTAGATCTGACATATAGTTAAGCTCTATGCCTGTAACTTCACCATTGGCATCTCGTGTAAAGGTAAATATGCCGATTTGGCTTTGGGTAAGGGCAACTATTTCTTGGGCGGTTTGCTTTGATAATTCATAGGCGAGAACGACAGCTCCCTTTACCAGATCTTTTGCCACATTATCAAAGATAGGGGCAGCTATGGCTTGCATTAATTTTCCATTACTGGAGAAAAAGCCTGAACTAATTTGACCGCTTAAAGCTTCATCTAGTAAGGAGCTTCGCCCAGCTAAATTGATACCGATGGCATCAGGTTGGTCAGCTCTAGCAAGCACATTGCCAAATTGATCCATGAAAAACAACACATCAAAGTCGTATGTTCTGACGTATTCAAGACTAAGATCTTGTAAGGTTAGAGTGTCTTGGTCCGCGACTAAAGGCAAGACGCGCACATCTCGTGCAATGCCATTTGCTAACTCTTGAATGAAACGATAACGACTATCGATTCGAGTATCTAATATGCGACTTGATTGATTTAACGAACGATCAATAACTTCTTGAGAAATACTGCTGGCTTTGTTTTCAATTTGCCAATATATAATACCGACAAAGAGTAAAAATGCGATAAACACAAAAGAGAACAGCTTGGTTCTAATGCTAAATAACCACTTCATCTTGATACTCCAAACTTAGCCTTTGATGTTGAACAATTTAAAAATAATCACCTTGTTTTTTTGCTTTTTGCGGGTAGGTTTCGCCGAACTTATTGCGCCGTTCAATGGCTTTGAATTGGCGTGTATCGAAGATAAGATTCAGGGTTTCAACTTGTTTGTCTTTAATCGTGAAATTTTGGCTTTGTTCACCTCTAATACTCCATAAATTTAGGCTATATTCCCCCTCTGGTAATTCAGTAAACTCAAATGAACCGTCTTCAGAATCGATGATTTGCGATTTGCCCTTGTCATCGATTGCAATATAAGCCGCCATTCCAGGATGAATATTGCAATACACTTTTACAATACCTTCTTTATTCAGTTTAACCGCTCGCTGTAATCCGCCACCAAAGGTACCTAAATCAAAGGCATTTTCACCGGTAGTAGAGAAAACGTTATGTTGAATTTCATCTTGATTCACAAAATTAATCACATCACCTTTGCGAATGACCATGTTGCCAGGTGTATAGACTTTATTGACCATATCCACGTCATGCACAGCGTTGTTTTGAGCACTTGAGAGAGATTTTCCATCCGTTCGCATTACACTGACAATAATGCCTTCAGCCGACAGATTCCCCTGATTTGTAATCACGCTAATCTTGCCTGACAAAGCACCTAATTTAGGTTGGGTGGCCACAGGAACATTAGGGGTTGTAATGACCTCTTTTGCGGCTTCTGTACGATTAGAAATTATAGGTTCTTGAGGTAATCTAGGTGTTTGCTCAGCCGCAGGTATTTGATTAGAGGCTTGCTCGGGCTCCGATAAACTTGGTTCAACGTCAAATCCGGTTTGCGTGCCCTCTATTACCTTTCCTTGGTCATCTTTTACGGCGCCGACTTGGGCGGAGCTAAAGCTACTTATTATGCGATCCAGACCGGGAATTTTATCTCTTAGTCCGTATACTGAAGCACAACCCACCATGCTTATCGTTATAAAAATCATGGATGCTTTAATAGCGAAATGTGCGTTTTTTTGCATGGTTAGTATTCACCTTCAATCTTTTAGGTAAGTTTGATGCTTAAAGCTCAAGCACAGCGTCTTTTTCAACATTACGATTTGTTTCTGTCGGAAGTTGCACCTCGAAAACAAGAATAGATGCAAGTGAGTATGTTTAAGATTGACTTACCCAAAGATCAGTAGCTGATCAGGAGAATAAAAATTATGATTAATCTGGTAGTTAAAACTTATCTAAAGTAAAGCTTGTGTTTTCACTGGTAAAATTAGGGGGAATCGCGTTACACTTTACCTATAAAAATAAATAGCGATAAAGCAGTTCTTTCCCTCCCGAATATTGATTTCTTACGCCGCCTGGTGTTGTCAGTGCCTGGGCTGTCTGGGAATGGATCTGAAAAGTAATAGAAAAGGATAGATAAACATGGCCTCTAGAGGTGTAAACAAAGTCATTTTAGTTGGCAATCTGGGTAATGATCCAGAAGTACGATATATGCCAAATGGCGGCGCAGTAGCTAATTTAAGCATTGCGACCAGTGAAAGTTGGAAAGACCAACAAGGGCAACAACAAGAGCGCACAGAGTGGCATCGCGTTACCATGTATCGTCGACTTGCAGAAATTGCTGGTGAGTACTTGAAAAAAGGCTCACAAATTTATCTCGAAGGTAAATTACAAACCCGTAAGTGGCAAGATCAGCAAGGGAATGACAGATATACCACAGAAATAATTGCAGACCAGATGCAAATGCTAGGTGGTGGCGCTAGAGGCGACAATCAAGGCGGTTATCAACCGTCAGGCGGTCAACAACAACCTCAACAAGGTGGCTATCAGCAACAGCCTAACCAAGGTTATCAACAACCTCCACAACAGCAAAGACCTGCGCAACAGCCACCGAAAATGTCTGAGCCAAACTTTGACTATGATGACGATATTCCCTTTTAATTTCTGAGGAAACAACACTTTTATAAGTGCTTACATAAAATCTGTTAACACTGAGCAACTATCAAACCCAGCTAAATGCTGGGTTTTTTATTTTCCAAGTCACCAATAGCTGCTCAAAAAATGTGCAGCCATTGCCCCGTTTGTGCGCTATTCAAAAATAGAAACAGCAAAAATAATAGAAAAAACCATATTAAACAAAAGTATAGTTTTTAGGAATAAAATTTGCTTTTGGGATTATTGCCACGGCAGTTGTGTGGATTATCGCAGCAAAAATTAAAAGGAAGATTAACATGAAAAAGCTTTATGCTTGTCTGGCTCTGCTGATTTGTACACACGCTAATGCCATTGTGATTACCAGTGTGGATGATGGCAGCACACTTGCGAGTAATATTGAGGGATCTGACGTATCAATAGATTTTTCGTCTATCAACTATGTAGGAAGTAGTTCACAAGCAGGGACTTTTACAGGGGGAATTGCGTCTGGAATTGGTATTGACGCCGGGATTATTTTAACCAGTGGAACAGCAGCTGACGCTGCAGGACCAAATACGAGTACTTCAACGACTACTGAACTAGGGGCGGGGGGCGACAGTGATCTTTCCGATCTGGTAGCTGGAGTAGCAACCTTCGATGCTAATATTTTAGAATTTGAATTTACCACACCTACAGGAGATTTATTTTTTGATTTTGTGTTTGCATCAGAGGAGTACAACGAGTTTTTGGACTTTGTAGACCCTTTTGGATTATTTGTAGACGGTGTCAATTATGCCTTAGCGCCAGATGGACAAGCCATTGCTGTTAGTACGGTAAACTGCGGCGAATCTGGCGTAGATATTACGGGGCCTAATTGCAGTTTCTTTAATAATAATGATTTAGGATTATTCGATATAGAATACGATGGTTTTACTGATGTGTTCACCGCCATGATTACCGGTTTAGGTGCAGGAACCCATACAATGAAAATTGCTATTAGTGATGCCACTGACGATGAACTGGATAGTGCTGTCTTCATAGAAGCAGGTTCATTTAGTGGCGTTAACCCAAGGCCTGTTCCCGCTCCGGCGATATTTATCCTTATATTGTTAGCGCTCGCCTTTGTATTTCCAAAAAGGAAAATATAAATCCTATAGCAAAAAATACATCTGGTATTGATAAGTTGATAGTGGGGCCTTTGATAATTGTTTTAGGCCCTATCTTGTATTGATTTAAGTATTTTGATCAAGTTGTGAACCCTCCTTATCAGCATCTCTGCTTAATAAGATTACGAAGACTGATTTTCTGTTTATTTATTTAATTAATGTCGCTATTGGCTTTTACATCAGATCGGATTTTCATGCTAACCTCTAATACTTATCGGTCCTTTAATCAGGACTCAATTTGTCGCGCACTTTAGTCACTCTTTAAGCGCCGCACTGAATCAAAGATAGGTAGTTAGATGTTAGAAACATGGCGTTGGTTTGATCCCAATGATTCAATTACATTAAAGAAAATTGCCCAAGCAGGTGCGACTGGTATTGTCAGTTCGTTGACCGAAATTCCAACCGGTGAAGTTTGGCCATTGGAAAATTTACTTGAGCGTAAAGCCATGATCGAACAAGCTGGTCTTTCTTGGGACGTAATTGAAAGTATCCCAGTACATAATGATATAAAAACGCGAAAAGGCAACTACCAACAGCTCATAGAAAATTATAAGACTTCCATTGAAAATGTCGGTAAGGCTGGCATTAAATATGTGTGTTATAACTTCATGCCAGTCGTCGACTGGACTCGAACCAATCTTGATTACTTGCTGGAAAATACTGGCTCAGCATTACGCTTTGATATGGTGGATTTTGTTGCTTACGACGTATTTGTGTTAGAACGCACTAATGCCTCTGCTAGCTATCCTGATGAACTAGTGGCCAAAGCTCAGGAAAAAGTTGGCGCTATGACCGCAGAGCAAATTGATGTACTAGAAAGTAATATCATTGCGGGATTGCCTGGCGGCGAAGGCTCTTATACTCGAGAGTCTATCAAAATCACCATAGAAGAATTTATTGCGTTGGGTGAAGAAGGCCTAAGATCTAACCTTTTACAATTTTTAACTGACGTCATTCCAGTGGCCGAATCAGTGGGCGTAAGTATGTGTATCCATCCAGATGATCCGCCGTTTTCATTGTTTGGATTACCCCGAGTGGTATCTACTCAGCAGGATGTAAGAAGGATCCTTAATACTGTTGATAGTAGTTCAAATGGTTTGACTTTGTGCGCTGGTTCTTTTGGTGCGCGAGGTGATAATAACCTCGTGAGTATGGTGGAAGAATTTGGACCTAAGATATTCTTTGTGCATTTGCGTAACGTGGTACGTGAACAGGACGGTTCCTTTTATGAAGCTGAACATTTAAACGGTGATAACGACATGGTTGGTTTGATCAATGCATTGTTAAATGAGGAAGCAAAACGCTCAGATGCTGGCTTGAATCAACCTATTCCAATGCGTCCCGATCACGGGCACTTGCTAGACGATGAGGCTAGTCAGCAAAACGTAAAACCTGGCTACTCCTATTTAGGCCGGTTAAAAGGCCTTGCTGAATTACGCGGCGTGATTCATGCCTTGTCTTATATGCGTGAGCGCAATTAGGCGTAGACGAAAAGAGGTGTGCATAAGATATTTAGTCTTAATTTAGCCATCAATTGAATTAATATGTAAAGTTGAATGCAGTCGTTGTAAAGGCAAAGGGTGAGTTCAAAAGCATTATGCTTTAACATGACGAAAGTAAGTAACTGAATTAAAGACACATGTATAAGAATAAACTCTACGCGTTTGGCGTAATTTCTGTTGCTATTTTGATGATAGCGCTCATTTGTACCGCCGTAGCTGCTCAAATTACCCGTACAAATTTGCAACAAAGTACCACCGCGCAAACTCTGCTCTCGGAGCACCAACAACTTTCGAGCATTTCTTATAGACTATTTAAGCAATTAACAGATGAACTCATTTTTGGACAGAACGCAAACCAAGCTGAAGTTCGAAATAAAAGACAATTAATTACCATATCACTGGCCAAAATTCGTCAATTGGAGATAAGTCAACGTGAAGCTTTAGGTGAAGCAGAGACCCAAGGAACAGTGGAAGATACTGACGAATTGGAAAGTTTGATAGATGAAATTATTACCGAATTTAAAGCGATAATTGCGCTCAATGATTCAACACCTCTGCGACAGCAAGAGAGGCTGCAACGCCTATTAGAAGTGACAATTGACAATCAGTTTAGAGAAGCAATTAATTCCGCAGTTTCAAGACAAAGTCGCGTAGTTTCTGCCACTAATGCAAGAATCGACACCTTAAATACTACGATAATGTGGTTTGCGGTAATGATAGGATTAATTGCTGCGCCTAGTATTTTGGTGGGTTGTTATTGGTTGTTTAGTCAACTTTATCAACCGTTAAGCATTATACAAAGCGGCACTGAAACTATTGCAACAGGAAACTATCAATATAGATTACCTGAATCTATGGACAAGGAGTTTCAGACCATAGTTCAAGCATTAAATAAGTTAGCGATTCAACTTGCTGAGCACGAAAACATGCAAGCCGAATCTCGAAAGCAGTTGGAATTTGAAGTGGAGCGGCGAACTCAAGAATTAAGACAAGCCAATTTGCAACTTACGCAAATTGATTCAAAGCGTCGCCAATTTATTGCCGATGTTTCACATGAGTTTAGAACACCCCTTACAATCATTCGAGGTGAAGCACAGGTCACCTTGCGGCAAAAGCAAGGTAAAGAATCTGAGTACAGGGATTCGCTGAAAGTCATTCTAAATCAAGCAATAGGGTTGAGCCGGTTAGTAGAGGACTTGTTGTTACTTGCTAGAGCTGAGATAGACCAAATGAGTCTGCAGCTCAATTTAGAAAATATGAAAGACTTGGTTGAAAATAATCATACTCAGTGGCAAAGACAACATCCAGAAAGACGGATTGATTATTTTTGTGAGCAGGCACTTGATGACTTGTACATTAAATGTGATGCCCAGAAAATATCACAAGCACTTTCCATTTTAATGGACAATGCAATTAAATACTCTAAACAGGACAGCCCAATAGAAGTTAGACTTCGAGTCCATAGTACTCATTGTCATATTGAAGTAAGAGATCATGGCGATGGAATTGCACCAGCAGAACTGGAACATATTTTTGAGCGTTTTGTACGATTTAAACATAGAAGTGAGGGCTTTGGGTTGGGGTTATCAATCGCTAAAGTCATTATGCATGCTCATAACGGCGATGTGATCGCAACATCAACAGCAAATGAAGGCTCCACTTTTACCCTGCAGTTACCTTTGGGAGAAAACAAATGAAGGTTTTATTAGCTGACGATGAAATTCCTTTATTAAGTTTTCTGTTTCGAGGATTACAAGCTGAGGGCTTCGAATGCTATAAAACCAATGTTTTGCAGGATGTCATCACCCTGATTAAAAAAGTAAAGCCGCAAGTCGTGGTATTGGATCGAATGTTTGAAGAGCAAGATAGTGTAGAAATTGTACCATTAATCAAGCACTTACCTGATCCGCCAATGGTATTGCTATTAACGGCAGTGGATGAAGTGTCAGAACGCGTGTCCGGACTACAAAAAGGTGCAGATGATTATTTATGTAAGCCTTTTGATTTCGACGAATTATTGGCCAGAATTACAGTATTAGGTCGTCGTATAGATGTGGGTCATAACAAAGCGATAAATGAGATTTCATTTGCCAATATCACCTTGGATAAAGAGTCGCGTATTGCAAGTGTACAAGGGATAGAGCTTCAATTAACTAAGTTAGAATATGATTTATGTTTGTACTTTATAGAAAACCCTAATAAGGTGTTATCTAGAGAACGCATTTTAAGTCGGGTTTGGCAGACCTATAGTGATCCTCAGACAAACATAGTGGATGTTTATGTGAGTCGGTTGCGGCAAAAACTACCTTCAAACTCAGACATAGAAATACAAACCTTAAGAGGCAATGGTTATAGATTAATCAATGCTTCATAAAACTATTGCGTTAATAATGGTTTAAATACAGATTTATACAAGTTGCAAGAATTGTTTTCACTACCTCCCTTGCTTTATACTTTAGTAGTGAAACGTCGTAGATATGATAAATAAAAGGAATCTCATGAAAAGGATCTTGTTCTCACTGTGCTTACTCGTAGTTACTGTAGCAGCTTCAGCGCAACAACTCCCATTACAATATTTCATTAAACACGGTGACTACTTAGATTTAAGTTTATCTCCAGACGGTAAGCACTTGGCTGCCCGTATTTTATACGATGGAAAAGTTTTTCTTGCAATCATGGATTCGGAAACTATGAAAGTCGTTGGCGGAGCAAGACCTATGAATAACGACATCATTCATAGTGCCACTTGGGTAAATAACGAGCGTATTATGTATGAATACGCTGAAAAGCAATTCTATTACGATAGCCCAATTCCCACTGGCGAACTCTACGCCATGAATATTGATGGCTCTAAAAACGAACTGCTTTATGGTTATAGGGCTGGAGATCAGAAAGCAGGGTCCCGTATATCGAGTAAAGAAGATACTCTCGCAAGCCAAGAAATTCTAAGTTTAATGCAAAATGACGACGATTTTATTCTCATAATTGAATATCCATGGAGTATGCAAAATGGGAAGTATTACGATAAAAGAGAAAAGCCTCCAATAATCAGTAAGTTAAATATTTACAGTGGTAGAAAGCGCAGAATAGATAGTCTACCACATGGCTCCAGTCGAGCACTAGCAACCAAAGAAGGTCAGGTTAGGTTTATGGTTTGGAGAGACGAAGAAGGCTATTCTCATTCCGCTTATCGTGAAAACAATGATGCAGAATGGATCCCGCTAGACGAAGCGTTCGAACAAGTAGATGGCTTGTACCCTATGGGAATTAGCGAAGATAATAAATCGGTCTATTTGTCAGGCCTATATGGGGAAGAAGGTGTTTATACTTACTATATTTTAGATTTAGAAACTGGCGAATATAATCGAATTTTTCCTGACCATGCCACAGACATTGAAAAAAGCATTTTTGATAGTAATGGCATGCCTGCCGTTGGGATTACTTACCCTGACAAGTCTCATTATGTTTACGCGAAAAATGAATCCAGAATTAGTAGTATTCATAAAAAGCTAGCAAAGGCATTTAAAGGACAAACCGTTGACATAGAAAGTACCACTAAAGATTGGAAAACCTTGCTTGTGCATGTTTCAAGTGATGTTAATCCAGGAGAATATTTCTTGTTTGACAGTGAAACTCTCAATGCCCGGTTTATCTGGGCGAATAGCTCTTGGATAGATCCCCGCACGCTTGCTCCTATGCAGCCTGTTGCGATTCCAACTGAAGACGGAGAAACTATTCACGGTTATCTCACACTACCAAAAGGAAGCGAATCAGGTAAGAAACCGCCTTTGGTTGTTAGGATCCACGGTGGACCTCACCAAGCTGGTACCCGAGATTTTTGGAATTATGATGCCGAAACACAACTGTTAGCTAACCGAGGTTACGCTGTGTTGAGGGTCAATTTCAGAGGCAGTGACGGTTATGGAAAACGCTTTGAGAAATTAGGTTATCGCGAATGGGGTGGCGCCATGATTAAAGATATCAACGACTCAGTTAAATGGACCATTGATCAAGGTTTGGTGGATGGTAACAAAGTATGTTCATACGGCGATAGTTACGGCGGATATGCGGCTCTAATGTCTGTTGTAAGGGCGCCTAATTTATACCGTTGTACCATCGGCTACGTTGGGATTTATGACCTAGATTTCATGTATACCGAAAGTGATATTCCCAACAACTGGGGTGGTCAAGCCTATCTAGAAAGAGTACTGGGCACGGATAAGCAAAAGTTGGATGAGTTTTCGCCTATCAATCATGTTGATAAAATTAAAGCCAAAGTCATGTTGATTCATGGTTCTAAAGATAGACGTGTTCCAGAGATTAACTCTGAAGCCTTGGCCGAGCGGCTTAAAAAAGTAAATAATCCACCTGTGTATTTGCAATATTCTCAAGCTGGACATGGCGTATTTGATGAGGAAGATCGCCAGGAAATGTATCAGGGTTTGTTGGATTTTCTGGATGCAAATTTAAGGTAAGTTTAGACTGGATCTGAGCTCAAAAATATTCAATTGCTTCTCACCGTCATTTCTTTCGACGGTGAGAAGACTGTACTTTAATTTCTATTGGATAGGGGAAAGCAACATTGGATTGGTTACTAAGTTTCTAACGCCATGAGCATGATCTTCATTAAATTCATTGTCCTCACACCACTCCGCGACTGAACTTATATCGACCTTGGTAACCTGAGGCCTAACCGACCAGCTAACTTGTAATGGCGAGCCTTTTTCATTGTAACTAGGTCCTGTAGTTGAACCTAAATACTGCACTGGAATACCTGTATTTGACGGAATATTCGGCGCTTGATAATAGCCTTGTATCACTTCAATTTCCGTCATGTCCTCAAAATCTCGACCATTGCCGTCATTGGTTAATACTATCACCTGTGCTTCTACACGAAGTTGTGGATTCATAGTCGAATCAGATAAGCAAGCGCCTAGGGTTGGTCCCGGGCTTATTTGGGCTGAAGAAAATACATAATGAACCTCCAAAGTATCGCCTACCTCAAGACTTTTACCTTTAGCAGGACATACTTTGCCTGTGTATTTTGATTGCTCGGCTTTACTTAGTGGGTGATTATATAGATAACCCGAGTTTTTACCTTGTCCATCACCATTGCCGGCATAAGTAGTAAAATCGCCACCTTTGTGTTCAGCACCTTTATGGAAATGAATATTACACAAATTCAGCTCACTTCTATTTGGAGCCAGAGAAAACTCCCTTTCATTGGTACCGTAGGTTTGGTCTATATCTCGAGGAGATTGCGGTCCAAATCCTTTACCTTTGGTGTTTTGAGCTAAAGCACTTTTTTGTTGCGCAATTACGCTGTTACTTACAGTTTTTTCTTCAGCGTAAATACTCATTGAAATCGTAATACTAGCTATAGCGCTTAAACAGCTTATTTTTTTTATCATTATGACATTCACTTTGGTTAGTTCTATTAACCTAGAAGTGTAAACAGTCAAATTTAATAAGACTTAACTAGAAAATTAAATATTCATAAGCAGAACATTAAAAGTTTATGAATAAAATTAGAAAAGCGTATGATGACTTGTCTCTCGGGAAAATTTGGAATAATTGGCACTAAGCAAAAATTACAGAGGGTCTGATGCAGAATATGTCAAAAGTAGTCTTTAAATCGAAAATGGACACCTGGCTAGTCCTAGTGTTGTTGTTTGCCATTGGTAGTTGTTTAGTGGCTTGTGTTTTTGCTTTTTTTACAGAGAGCTTGGTTGAAATTCTTATCATCTCTGGGATAACAGTTTTAACAAGCGCCTTTATTGTGTGGTGTTTTGTAAGTACTTACTATGCGATAACGGTAGATAAGCTGGTGGTGAAATCGGGTCCCTTTGTTTGGAAAATTGATCTAAAAACAATTACGAAAATAACAGCTTCCAGAAACCCAATTTCAAGTCCAGCCTTATCCCTTGATAGATTATGCATCGAATATAAGCAAAATTCTTCCCTGCTAATATCGCCAAAAAATAAAGTGGAGTTTCTGTCTGAGCTTCAAAAGCGAACAGGAATTGAATTATGAACATAAGTGAAATTCGCGCCTTCATTCCCTGTAAAGACTATCAAAAGTCTATCGCTTTTTATCAAGCCTTAGGCTTTAAAAGTGAGAGTGCAGGTGAAGAATTGACGCTTTTGATTAAAGATGACTGTACTTTATTTCTGCAAAACCATTTTTATAATGAAGAAATGGCGAATAGTCTTATGTTTCAGTTGATAGTTAATGATATTGAAGATGCTTTTGCAACAATCTCAAACAACTGTGATAGTGGCGTTAAATATAGTGAAATCAATCATGAACGCTGGGGGAAAGTTTTCTATTTGTGGGGCCCTTCTGGAGAACTTTGGCACGTTACAGAATTAAATGGCTAATTAACTGCTGTAGCAATAAATCTTTGAGAATTTCCTCCTTAGTAGTTGAGGCTTACTAATTATTTTGATAGGTTTACGAGCATGAAAAAGACATTTCTTGAAACTACTTCTTTTAACTGGTGGCGCTCACTCTGAGCGGCACTGAATTCGTACATTCTTTTGCTGCTGGAAGGTAGCTAAGTTTGTAAATTCTTTATATCTCCAGTGGCAATCTTCATTCACTTAGAGATATATCATGAGCAATAAAACAACCACAGAAAAAGAAATTATTCTCACTGGCGATAGAGCAACGGGGCCACTCCATCTTGGCCATTACGTTGGTTCGCTAAAGCAACGGGTTTCCTTACAAGACAAGCATGAGCAAACGATACTTGTAGCTGATATGCAAGGGCTGACAGATAACGCAAACAACCCTGCAAAAGTGTCATCCAATATTCTCAACGTAGTTGCTGATTATTTAGCGGTAGGTATAGATCCGAACAAAACTACTATATGCCTACAATCTCAGCTCCCAGCCCTTGCTGAGCTGACCATGTATTACAGTAACTTAGTTACAATCGCGAGACTTGAGCGCAATCCAACAGTTAAAAGCGAAATAAAAAGCAAAGGATTTGAACGTTCTGTCCCCGCAGGCTTTTTAACTTATCCTATATCTCAAGCGGCTGATATTACCGCATTTAATGCTACGCTGATTCCTGTAGGCGATGATCAGCTTCCAATGCTTGAACAAACAAATGAAATAGTCAGAAAGGTAAATTCATTGGCAGGTAAACACGTGCTTAATGAATGCAAACCTTTATTGAGCAATGCTTCGCGTTTACCAAGCACGGACGGTAAAAACAAAATGAGTAAAACAATGGGCAATGCCATCAACCTTGGCGCTTCTGAGAAAGAGATAAGAGATGCTGTTCGCAGTATGTACACAGACCCAAACCACTTGAGAGTTGAAGATCCTGGCAACGTAGAAGGTAATGTTGTCTTCACTTACTTAGAAGCTTTTCATCCAGACATAAACTACGTTAGTCAACTTAAAGAACACTACCAAAGAGGCGGCCTTGGTGATGGCACAACAAAGAAAATCCTCGAAGAATGCTTAAATGAATTATTAGCGCCAATTCGAAAGCGTAGAGAACACTACCTGAATGACAAAGCTCATCTAATAGATATATTATGGACTGGAAGCGAAGTCTCGCGCGCGAGGACTGATAGTGTGTTATCGAGGGTGAAAGATATTTTTGGACTAAATATTTTTTGATTTGTTAAATAAAGATTTGGTATAGATGTAAATTAAGGTCTTTTTCGTACGTAAACCGGAAGCAAGCAACGAAGAATCGTTATTGAGCTAGCTACATAGAATCGTTATTGAGCTAGCTACATAGAATCGTTATTGAGCTA